>NZ_JASCPP010000003.1:0-167470 GCF_029959745.1 Pseudomonas sp. PS01298
AAAAAGCACCGCGTTCTGCCAGACAGAGCGCGGTGTTTGAATTTAGGGCTGCTTCGCAGCCCAACGCAGGGCAAGCCTGCTCACCACAATAAGTCTGTCAGCGACAATAGGCCTGTCAGTTACAGCAGGCTTGCAAGTCACAGCAAGCCTGCTCACCACAACGACGCGATTTAGAACACCACGCCTTGGCTGCGCAGGTAGTCGTCGTAGGTGCCGCTGAAGTCGATCACGCCGGTGGCGCTCAACTCGATGATGCGGGTGGCCAGGGACGATACGAACTCGCGGTCGTGGCTGACGAAGATCAGCGTGCCCGGGTAGTTCTCCAGCGCCAGGTTCAGCGCTTCGATGGACTCCATGTCCAAGTGGTTGGTCGGTTCGTCCATGATCAGCACGTTCGGCTTTTGCAGGATCAGCTTGCCGAACAGCATGCGGCCTTGCTCACCACCGGAAATCACCTTGACCGACTTCTGGATCTCGTCGTTGGAGAACAGCATGCGACCCAAGGTGCCACGGATCATCTGTTCGCCTTGCGTCCACTGGCCCATCCAGTCGAACAGGGTGACGTCGTCTTCGAAGTCATGCGCGTGGTCCTGGGCGTAGTAGCCCAGTTCCGCGGCGTCGGTCCACTTGATGCTACCGGCATCCGGGGTCAGTTCGTTGACCAGGGTGCGCAGCAGGGTGGTTTTGCCGATACCGTTCGGGCCGATGATCGCCACGCGCTCGCCGGCTTCAACCTGGAAGCTGAAGTCCTTGAACAGCGGCTTGCCGTCGAAACCCTTGGCCATGCGCTCGACGATGACCGCCTGGCGGTGCAGTTTTTTGTTCTGCTCGAAACGGATGAACGGGCTCACGCGGCTCGACGGCTTGACCTCGGCCAGCTGGATCTTGTCGATCGCCTTGGCACGCGAGGTGGCCTGCTTGGCTTTCGAGGCGTTGGCCGAGAAGCGGCTGACGAACGATTGCAGTTCGGAGATCTGCGCTTTCTTCTTGGCGTTGTCCGACAGCAGCTGCTCGCGGGACTGGGTCGCCACGGTCATGTACTCGTCGTAGTTGCCCGGGAACAGGCGCAACTCGCCGTAGTCCAGGTCAGCCATGTGGGTGCACACGCTGTTCAGGAAGTGACGGTCGTGAGAGATGATGATCATCAGGCTGGAGCGCTGGGTCAGGATGTTTTCCAGCCAGCGTATGGTGTTGATGTCCAGGTGGTTGGTCGGTTCGTCGAGCAACAGCACTTCAGGATCGGAAAACAGCGCCTGGGCCAGCAGCACGCGCAGTTTCCAGCCGGGCGACACTTCGCTCATCGGGCCGAAATGCTGTTCCAGGGGAATGCCCAGGCCCAGCAGCAGTTCGCCGGCGCGGGATTCGGCGGTGTAGCCGTCCATCTCGGCGAACTCGGTTTCCAGCTCGGCGACGGCCATGCCGTCTTCTTCGCTCATTTCCGGCAGCGAGTAGATGCGGTCGCGCTCGGCCTTGACCTTCCACAGTTCCTCGTGGCCCATGATCACGGTGTCGAGTACGGTGAATTCTTCGTAAGCGAACTGGTCCTGGCGCAATTTACCCAGGCGAACATTCGGCTCCAGCATGACCTGGCCGCCCGACGGATCGAGGTCGCCACCGAGGATTTTCATGAAGGTCGACTTGCCGCAACCGTTGGCACCGATCAGACCATACCGGTTGCCGGCGCCGAACTTGACCGAAACGTTCTCGAAGAGCGGCTTGGCGCCGAACTGCATGGTGATGTTAGCTGTGGAGATCAATTACTTTACCTATCAATAGCTTAGGGTGCGCTTATTTGAACTGGGACCAATTTGGGACCAATCTGGAGCTTTTGCATTTCGCTCCAGTCCGAGCTTGAGTTGATCCAACGCGCATAAGTCGAGAGCAGCATCTGCACACTATGGCCGAGCTGCTGGGAGATGAAGGCGGGGTTCATGCCAGACATAATGCATATTGTCGCATAGGTGTGACGACAGTTGTATGGCGGGCGACGACGGATGTTTAGTGCTTTTAGGGTAGGAACCCATTGCTTGTGCAGGTCGGACGTTTGTCGGACGTAGGCTGCGTTCTTTGAGGGCGGGAAGATGTAAGGGGTTTCCAGCACCTTGCCTTTGCCCTTTTTCCGACGTTCTGCGTATTCCTTGGCGAAATCCAAGGCATGCAGGGCGCGGTCATTTAACAAAACAAAGCGGTCACCACCCGTTTTCGTGCGCTCCACCACTTCCCCCAGTGCGACACCACGACACACGTGGGCCGTCTTCTTCTGCTCGTCTACCTCATCCCAGCGCATCGCCAGGGCTTCGGAGAGACGCATTCCTGTAAAAAACACAAACTCAAAAAATGCCGCATAAATCGTGCTGGGCCAGTGATCGTGCTCGTACATCTTGGCGATGATCTGGTTTGCCTCGTCCAGGGTGAACGGGTCGATCTCCTTTTTGCTGCGCTTGGGCAGCTCCAGAATCGCCGCCGGATTTTTCTGGATCAGCTCTTCGGATACGGCTGAATTCAGGATGGTGGACAGCTTCGAGATTGCGTTGCGCTTAACGCCCGGCGACTTCCACTCGCTGGTGGCCATGACCCGGCGGAGCAGCGTGGTGGTGATCAGGTCGATCCGCACCAGGGCCAGGCCGGGCATCCAGTACCGGTTCAGTGCGCCCTTGTAGTTCGCCTTCGTTCCACCGACCACCTCACGACTGTCTAGCCAGAGTTGGGCATACTCGCCGAAGTTGATCTTCCCCCCAGCGACGTTACTGGAACTGGGGAAAAGCTCGGCGTACTTATCGTCGTCGAGCAGCCCCAGCTTAATCAGACCTTTTACTTGATCAACAACCTGTGAGGCAGACTTGATTCCTTTCTGTGTCGGGGGATAGGGGAGCGTTTCACTCCGCCGGCTGCCGTTCCACATAAAGCGGATGCGGATCGATCCGTGGTGGATGTCCATTCCTGCGGGCAAACCCATTGGCTTTCGAGCCATTCGTAGTATCTCCTGATGCTGTACATGACCCGGCTGCCTTGCTTGTTCCACACGCCGAGTGGGATTTGGTTTCGGGCTCGCTTGGAGCGTAAGGCGGCGAGGGTGGTGCCGAGGATTTCGGCCATTTGCGCCTCGGGGACCTTGTCGCCGGTGATCCCGTCGTTTAGCTGTTCTGCTGCTGGCATGGACGTGTCCTTGCCGCGCTGGGCGGCTATCGGAAATATTTGATAGTGATTGTCATTCGAGGGTATGTTTGCCGCGCTCACCCAGAAGGGAGGCTCTTTACCGGCCCATGGATGGCGAGGCTGATCCTTCTGGGTGAGCACCTCGGCCGCCGCTCACCGGCGGGCATTTAAGGGGGATGGGCTAGTGGCGTTTTGCCTAGATTTCGACTGCGTCGAGATTGGTGTACAAAAGAGTTCAAAACTGTTCGTGATGAGGCATGGACGTGTCACACAACTTCGATTCTCCGATAGCGCATGCTTACCGCGGTCACACGATGTTTCTCAAGTTCGACTGGCGACGCCCGAACGACGAAGCACCGGTTGCCGCGAAGATCATCGAGCCAGCGCCAATTGATGGTCTGGGCGAAGTCGCTGCCGAGTTGGAAGGGCCGTGGCCTGACTACCCGGCTGCAATTGATGAGGCGATGGCTGCAGCTGAGCGATGGGTCGACAGTCAGTTGCCCTGAAGTTCTGCGCCGGAAGGCATGTAGGGGGAATGTGGTTAGGGGTAGTTCATGCTGATGCGCGTTGCGATGGCGTCAAGCCTTTCGGCAATGCTCCACATCTGGTTGTTGTCGCTGCGTGACACGACAAGGGAGCGCTGAACATTCCGGCCCATGAGAATTGCGATAGCCAGTCGGATCATGGCCGCCTCGAACTTTCGCCGGATGAATCCGTCACGCAGGATCATTGCCTGGGCCCTCGATAGATGAAGACGTAGGCGAACCAGAGGGTGGCGATCATGGTTTTGCCTCCGCTCGCGATTTGTGCAGCTGCTGGATTCGGTAGTCTTCGGCGGTTCGGGAGCAGCCGCCACCCTGACAACCGTGCTCATGACAATCAGTCTTGTCGCAGATGGCGCGCATGCCGGTACCACCGCAGTAGGAGCAGCTGTCGCCGGTATGAGTCGGGCACGGATACACCTCGCCGGGCGCTCCATGCCGTTGAAGGCGAATCGGCAGCATCCCGGTGCCAGCGTCCGGTACGCTTCGCGGTGTGGCGATCATGGCGTCACCCGGCGCGCCCACTGCACATAGGGGCCATCATCCGTATCGAAGATCCCCATCAGGAACCACTCAGGGCCTGGCGATTCGGGATTCCAGGCGGTGCACGCAGCATCCTCGTCAGGAAGATCCTCGAGTTCGTCGCCAGAGTGCCAGCCTTTCAGTTCCAGTCCCTGTTCCTTAACCCAGGCAATGTAGGGCGCCGGGTCTTCGCCTTCGCCAAAGCTCGGAATGTTCGGGTGATACCACCAGCCGTCTGCATCGCGCTTCACCTCTACCGGCCCGAACGGCTTGCTGCCGCTGTGCGCCTCACACGGAGTTACGTAAACCACGTCGGAGTAGTGCCCGCCGCCAGAGCTGAATTCCATCTTGCAGCCGCACTTGGCGGGCGCGCTGTTGACGAACGTAATCTTTTGTTCAGGCATAACTTCGTCCTTGCCGCTATAGCGGCTGACTTTGAAGGGGGAGGGGTTACTTGCGGAGTGCTCGAACTGCGGCGTCGTATTTGAGCGGATCGACGTTTGGGTATTGCTGAACGATTTCCATCAGGCGCTCGCGCTCTGGATCAACAGGCAGCACCACCGATACCGGCGCGGGCTGCTCGGCTGGCTTGAGCGCGGCGATGATCAAGCGCAAACCTCGCCGGGCGCTGTCTGCCAGCTCAACGTCGTAAACGCTGACGGCAACATTCAGCGCCTTCAAGGCTAACTCAGCCTCCGGCACCAGGCTTCCCAGTGCATCCTCCCGCTCATCGGCTGCGGTCAGGCGCTGCTGCAAGGCATCACGCTCGCGGATCGCCTGAGCGTGCTTGCCACGCCAGTGCAGCACGGCGTCCAGTTCTTCCACCGTTTGAATTACCTTGCTCATGCTTAGAACCTCAATTGTCGGTGCCGGTGTAGGTGCGCCATGGCACCTTCACGCCGTTGACCAGAAAGCCCCAGTCACCACGCCACTTGCTGGTGATGAAGAGGGTGTAGACGCCGCCTGGTGATATCTGGTCGATGCGGTGGTACTCGCCGTGGTTGAGGCGGGCGGTGTCGCCGGCGCGTCGATCAATGTGTTCGGTTGCCTGGAAAGCTGCGTCGGGTGGCATTCCGTGCTCTGCCGCGCTCAACAACAACTGCTGAAGCGCCGGATCATCAGCCTGTAGCAGGCGCTGTTCCGTGTACCAGCCTCGCAGGATGACCGTGCGGGCGTTCCACGGGTGGTCATGCAGGTCCCGGTCTTCGTCGGGCCGCATGATGTGGTGGATGCGGAAAGACCACGGGCACCACCAAAGCGCCGGCTTGTGCGTTTCGCGGGAGTAGGGGTTGAACAGCCACCAGCGGCCCATGTACATCTCGGCGCCGTCGGCGGACATGATGTGCAGGTACGGGGTGCGCTGGGCGCGAGCGATGATCCAGGCGGCAACCGCTGGGCGCGCGAGCAGCTTGGCGACCAGGCGCCAGAACAAGTTGATCACGGGGAGTCCTTGCCGGGCCATGCCCGGGCGGTGGGGAGTGGTAGGATTCAAGTTTTAGGAATGGGCAATTCGATGAAGGACGTCGTTCTATACGCTTCACTGGTAACCGGTTTGATTTCCGCGGTCTTCTGGGCTATTTCGGCTCTTGCGACGGTTAAAGAAGGCCCCGAAACTCAAAATGAAATTGGTATGACAGATCATCGACAGATCATTGATGGCGCTGACGTCAAACTGACGATGCGGAAACAGGCAAAGTGGAACAGTCGAGCGGCCTTGGCAGCAGCTTTGACGGCTGTGCTGCAGGTGATTTACAACGTTCCTCTGGCAGCGATTTGTTGATCATCGCCAGTTGGCGTGATTCGTGGATATGAGGGGCTTCCTCCTGAATGCCTTGGTCATTGCGGCGTTGACACTGTTGCCGCGCTTCAGTACGACGCGGGCGAGTGCCGCCCGGTCTTTCTCACTGTGGCTGGCCTGGCTGAGCAGCCCGAAGTAACTGTTGGCGGTCTCGCGCAGATCCTCGGCTGGCGCGGCGGCGGTGCGCTTCAGCGCCTGGGCCAGGGATCTTTTGCGGGTGGTTCTCCGCCAGGGCTTGATGACGTGGCCGACGAAGTCTACGCCGCGATCCACGGGCTGCAGGATCGTCTTCTTGGGGTTCAGCTTGGCGCCGAGCCTGGGCAGGAATGCTTCGACTTCGGCCAGCCACTGGTTGAGCTGCTGCGGTGACTCATGCAAGAACACGAAATCATCGACGTACCTGATGTAGTGCTTGGCGCGCAGTTGGTGCTTTGCGAACTGGTCCAGGGCGTCGAGGTAAATGTTGGCGAAGAACTGCGAGGACAGGTTGCCGATCGGCAGGCCCAGGCGCGCAGGCTGTGCTACCAGGCGCTTATGTTGCGGTACCCGGTTGAACAGGTGCGCCGGGCTGCGGGTCTCGTAATCCTCGCGCGGGTCGTGCATGAGGGTCTGCGTGGCCAGTGCCCGCCACCAGGGTTCGGTGATCCTGGCCTCCAGCTGCTTGCGCAGCACCGCCTTATCGATGGCGACAAAGAAGTTGGCCAGGTCGCACTTGAGGTAGAAGATCGGCTTTGACCAGTTCTGCGAGGCGCTGCGGATCTTCGACTCAAGGCGCTTGGCTGCGTACAGCGTTCCGCGCCCTGGAATGCATGCGCAACTTTCCGCTATGAAGCTGGCGTAGAAGCGCGGTGCCACATGGTTGTACAGCAGGTGGTGGACGACGCGATCCCGAAATGCGGCTGCCCATACCTCGCGGGCTTTCGGTCGGGTGACCACGAAACATATGGATCGGCCTGGCCGGTAAGTGCCGGCAATCAGGTCGTCGTGCAGCTCCAGCAAGTTGATCTCCATGTCCTTCTCGAACAGCCGGGCACTCGCGGAATTCCGCTTGTTGCGTCGGCAGTCGTAGTAAGCCTGGACGAGATCCTCGAACTGGAAGGGAGCAACACTTAAATCTGCGGACAGGGCGCGCGAGCCGCTCGTTGTTCTTGTCGTTGTTGTTGAGCCAGCCATCTTCAAAGTCCATGTTGTAGGCGTTGTTGGCGGAGCGCTGCGACCTGTCGAGCTATCTACATCGCCAAACCGAAGGCAGTGCCGATCAGCTTGGAAACTGCGCGAGACCTACGTGGACGCTTTAGACCGGCGGTTTCTGTTGTGCGCATGGCGGTGACCAGAGGTCAGCGGCTCGACCAGATTTGGCGCACAGGCAAGAGGGCCTTGACCCTCAAGCAGCGGGCGCGGTTGCGGACTTCTTCCAGGCGTTTGCCTGCCGGCCTACAGAGGCCGTCATCTTCATTGCCTTGGCGTGCTGCCCCTTGCTGATCAACCCCCGGTTGGTAAGGGCGCGCAGTAAGTAGTTCAGCATCCAAATGCTTTCCAGCAGCAGGTTGATCTGGGGCAGCTTGTCCCGGGTCATATTGGCCCGGCCGATCAGCACCAGGACCTGCAGGCACTCGTCCCGAATCTTGGCCCCGACAACCTGTTTCAGGTCGCGCGGGATATTGCGCACCAGATCAAGCGAAAGCCCGAGCAACTCCTCGGCAACCTTGTGGATTTCCAAATCCGTATGCAGCGCCATCCCTGGCCTCCTGAAAAGCGATGGTGCTATCGCACCCACGAATGAAGAATTGAATGATCAAATAAACTTTCTGCGGACAGGGCGCGCGAGCCGCTCGTTGACCTTGCCGTAGTTGAAGAGCCAGCCACCTTCAAAGTCCATGTAGTAGGCGAGGTGGGCGGAGCGCTGCGTGCTCGTCCAGTGATATGACTGGGCGAACACCTCCGGCACGGTGATTTCGAGGAAGGTCGCCTCACGGCGAGCCATCAGGTAGAAGTCCTTGTGACCGTCGCGCTCGAAGGCTGCGCAGAACTGGGCGGCCGGGTGGTCGTGCTCCCGGTTGCTGCTGGCGAGGTAAGCGGTGTTGGCCTGTCCATCCCATGGGGATTTGGCGCCGCCGAGCTCCTCGCCGCAGCCGCCCCACTCATGGGATGCTTCAGCATCGGCGCCGGACGCCACTATCAGGTAATAGGGCTTTTCACCGCCCGGGAACAGGCCTCCGTTGATGCCGCCTTCGCCTGGCCAATATTCACCAATGGCCGGGGTGCCACTTGCCGCAATGGCTGGTGCCGCGGCGATGGCCAGGGTTGCCAGCTTCAGCACCACCCCTTCGTCCGGGCTGCTGATAGTCAGATCTCCACGGGTGTACGTGGTCAGTTCATTGGCACGCATGAGATGCTCCTGTGAGCGAGATAAGTTGCAGGTAGCCGGCGCTTCCCGACGAGCTTCTGGTCTGAGCGCCGTCCTGGCGCTCCCGGGAATCACCTGCGAAAAACGAATGAAGGAATGAATTACTGAATAGGGAGGCTGCGGACAGGGCGCGCGAGCCGCTCGACGTTCTTGCCGCCGTAGTCGAGCCAGCCATCTCCAAAGTCCATGAGGTAGGCGGTGTCGGCGGAGCGCTGCGAACTCAGCCAGTGATAGCGGTCCTCGCGAAGATCCACCAGGCCATCGGCCTTGGCCGCCATCAGCAACTGGCCTTCCAGGCAGGAAGGTATGAAGCCATCCAGTTCCAGGGCCTTCCTGGCGATCATGCTGCCAGCCTCGGCCATTGCCCGGGTGTTCGCTTCGCCGTCGCTGTAGCTGCCTGCACCCTTGATCTCGACGCCGTACTCGCCCCACGGTCCGCTGAGCTCGTCAGGCAGGAGGATCAGGGCGCGCTCGGCGCCGTTGAGCCAGTAACGGGTGACGAACACGCCGCCGGCCAGAGGTTGGCCGCGCTCGGGGAGTTCTGCGGCGAGTACTGTTTGCTGTGTTTGCTTGGTCATGGGGTTACTCCGGGTAAGCGCCGCCCTCCGGTTACCGGATGCAGCGAGTCGGGTGGGTTATACTTCTTCGGCGTCGAGCCGTGATGCTTGGCGCTGGCCGATGGCGTAGAGTTCTGCCGCCACGTTTTCGTTAACTTCGATTTTGTGGCGCGAACGAAGCGCTTCACGCGCACCGTCTCTGCCGAGTGAGTGAACATAGCGAAGGGAGCCGGCCATCACTGATGCCTGTTCGGTGTCTTCAGTCCAAGCCATGAGGTCGGCTAGCATCTGCTTCTCGCCAGCTCGCACTCGGTGCCGAAGCTCTTCCTCGCCAAGCTCCTTTCGTTTCGCCGCGCTCTTTGCAGATCGCGTCTTTTGATCCATGGCCATGGCCTACCTCTTCTATTCCGCTGGCCGGCAGTGCGAGCCAGGTTGGTCGGCGTCTCGCGCTGACCTGTTTATTGATTCGCTTCACGCTGCGACCTTCTGCAGATTCCAGGCGCCGACCGCTTCGAAGATCCGTGCGGCGTGCGCCTCTTCGAGCGACATCGCTTCCGGAATGGCAATCCAACCCGAAGCCACCATCTGGCTTTGATTGGCTGAGTCGCGCAGTTCCTTGTAGCAATGCTCAATCACGTCTTCCAGGTGGTCGGAGAGGTAGACGCCGTCGGGCGCCACCTCCACTGACTTGCTGTAGCGGTCGCCGCAGGCGTCGATGCAAAGCGCGCTTAGGTAGATCGTCCACCGGTGGGGTATGCCGCAGACGGCCTGGCCAATCTTCCCTGGGGCGATGTTCTTCAGCGACTTGTAATTGATCATGCCCTGGCGGCCGCTGGGGTCGATGTTGACCACGGCGACGTGATTGGCGGCGAGCAGCGACCGGCAGGACCGGTCAATGCGGGCTTTGAGGTTGTGGGGTTTGCGCTTGCTCATAAAGCCTCCGCGAGTTTGCGCAGCGCTTCACGCTCGGCCCGGGTGATGGGCGGCTTGCGGCGCTTGAGGATGGTTGTCGGGTCGATTAATTCCGAACGCTTCGCCGGGTCTGGATTCATCGGCGGACTATCGCCTATGGTGAGCTTGCCGCCGGCGGCCAGATGACGCCGGACCTGACTGGAAAGCTCCAGCGCTTTCTCGCGCCGAAACTCGATGTCTGATTTCAGGTTGCTGATCATGCTGCCGCCTTGGCCAGCGTCACCCCGGCCATGCTGAAGGTTGATCCCTGCTCGGCGACCATAGCGTCGAGCACTTCCCAGTTGACCAAGAGAACGGTGATCGGCGCCTGACCATATGCCACGGCTTTCACCAGGGCCTCGAAGTCAGTCACGTTGGCCTGCAGCGTTACCTGCTCGACGGTATGGCTCGCCACAGGCTTTGTGGTCTGTCCAACGGGTGCCGCTGCCTGGACCGGAGCAGTGCGGACAGGCTCTGGTGTTGCCACCTTCTCAACGACCGGCTCCGGCTTGACGGCCGCCAGGCGCTGGGCTTCCTGTTCTTCAGCAATGCGCTTCGCGTCGGCCTTTTCCTTCTCCGCCTTCTGGTGTTCGGAGATTCGGAATTTGATCAGCGTCACCAGGTCATCGTTGGCTTTGGTGACCAGCTGCTGCACGTCGCTGAACAGGAAGGCGTAATCAACGGCGAGCTCCGCCAGGCTGGTCAGGTTCAAGCGAATACTGTCCGCTGCCTGACTTGCATCTATCTTCGCCCGGGCCAGTTCGGTATCAACTGCATCCTGAAGGCTGGCGATAGTGCGCTTGCTCTTCATGGCGCCGGCGAAGTCCGAAACGACATGAGGCAGCGTGACTTTGCCAAGGGTCTTGTTGATTGCGGCGATGTGATCCGCCAGGGCGAGCTCGGCTTTTTGCTTGATGTTGGTCTTCACCAGCAGCTCTTGAGCCTTCACCAGCTTGTCGACTTTCAGTCGAGTCTCGCGAGCATGGGCACTGATGCGATCCAGCGACGAAAACAGCTCGTCGATGCTTTGGGTCTGCGAGAGAGCCTGTTTCTTGGCGACCGACACGGCCTCTTCGACATCACCGCACCACTTGACCGCCTTCTTCGCATCGGCGAAGTCCTGGTCGGTGGAGAGCGTGGTTTTCACCGAGTCGATGACGGCCAGAGCCGAATCTTCAAACACCTTCAGGTTGCTGGCGGTAACCATGCCGGTCAGCTCGATGCGCAGGGCTGGCAGCTCGTCAGGTGCCTTGCCGACGACGATTGAAGGCGCGTCGGCCATCTCGAAGTGGGCCAAGTCTGCCTCGAACTGTTTCCAGCCTTCGATCAACTGGGCCGCGCGCCCGGCGACGGGCCGGTACTCCATGTGCACGAAGTTCTCCGGCGTGCCGTCCGAGCAAACAAAGATGACCCGCTCAGCGCCGCTCACCAGCAGTTGCTGCTCAAGCTGCCAGTAATAGTGCGGAGCCAGGTCGCCGGCCCTCACCTGGGCCACGACCGACTCATTCCACAGTTTGTGCTCGAACAGTGTCTCGCCGAGCATCGTGGCGCCGTCCATGGAGGCGAGCAGGTTGCCCTCCGTGGCGACGATCGGATAAAGCTCTTCGCCGATCAGTGCTTCGGCCAACGGCCGGGCCATGGCTTCGGTTGCGTGGCCTTTGTCGAAGATAAACTGCTGAGAGGGCGTGACGTCCGGCGTGATGCCGGTCTTTTTGGCTGCCAGCAGGTCCGTGCGGGATTGGTATTTCGACGCGCCCATCATTGCCGGGGCTTCGGAGGCGGTGTGGTACTCGGCGCGAAGGGCAAGCCACTCGGCGGAGCCTTGAGCTACGTTGTGAATTTTCATGCTGCGTCTCCATCGATGGCTTTGAGGTTGGTGATTTTTTCAATCTGCGCCGGGCTCAGCGTGTACTTGCTGCTGATGGTCGCAATGAGGTGTTCAGGGCTGGTTCGGTTCGAGTCGATAAGTGGCTGCCACTTATCGATGTTCTCGGTCAGCAGTTCGTCGGAGTAGGCGGGCAGCCCTTCCGGTTCAGGCTGGGCTTGCTGTCGTGGGCTGACATCGCGCGCCGGCTCCTCGAATGCTTTGCCTTCCATCTCGTCGGCCGTTGGCGCTGATCCGACTTCAGGAAAAGCTTTGCGCAGGGCCTGGGCCTCGGCGCATTTGGCGAGCTGGGCAAATGCCCGGCGCTTCCACATGGCGTTGGGCGCCGCAGTGTCCTTGCTAGATGTCGCGTAGTTTTCAAGCCAGCGCTCGTTGGCCGTGTATTCGGCAACCAGGCCGTTGCTCATCTGCCGCTTGACCGTCACGCGGCACCATTCGGGATACGTGACTTCGACGCCGCTCAGCTTCGCCGTTACTGGAGGACCATATTCAGGCTCGCTGATTCCGGCGTACTGGCCGGTGCGTGCCGCTTGAATGCGGTACAGGCCGATGCCAGGCATCACCGTGTCCTGCATCTTTTTCGTCTTCGAGTTCCAGATCGGGACGATGTGCACCGGCTTCAGCATTGGGTCAAGGTGCGCCGCCTGGCAGTAAGCCAACACCATCACTACAGAGTTCTTTTCTGCGCCGGGATAGAGGCTGCTGCTCAGAACCTCAACTAGCGCGGCCTCCGACATCGCAGGCGTGCTGTCGTCCTGCTTCATTACTGCGGACATGAGGAATCCTTGCCGCGATGCTCGCAGCGATTGAAGGTGTTGGTTATTGAGTAATTCGGTCAGCGAGGGCGCTGAGCAACATCAGGAAGGTGAAGAGGGCGAGGGCCGGGAAAGAGCCGCGCCAGATCAGTAGGCGCCTGGTGCGCTGGCGGGTGGTCACGGCCGAACCCTCACCGCAATTCGACCGCCCTTCATGGTTGCCGCCAGGCGCTTCGGCAAGGTCGCCACGGCACGCTCACGCGGCTGGCCGATCACTTCATTGAAGGGAAGGCCAAAGCCCAGCATGATCAGCTTCGACTCAACATCGTCGAGCTGCTCGTCGATCAGCGATTTAACCGGTGCAGTGCTCATGCGGCCTCCTTGCGGTGCCTGGTGATTTTCAGCAGGCGCTGGCAGTAGTGGTTGAATTCTTCGACGGTGATTGCGTCGCCCGTGAGCATGTTGGTGATCATCCGCACGACGACGGATTGGGCGCCGGGCTCGCTGGCGGGATGCTGCAGTGCCTCCAGCGCCTCATCGATCAGGATGTGAGGGCTCATAGATCTGCATCCACGTCGTCTTCGCGCTCTTCCCGTTCCGCTGCTACCGCGTCTTCGGCGTAGGGCCGCAGCAGCGCTACAGCGATCTTCTCGACGGCTTCAATCGGGCGTTGCTGGCCCAGCAAGTCGGCAGCGTGGGCGCGGGCATCGCTCTGGCTGCCGAGCATTGCCGACAGCAGCAGGCGGGCAAACGAATCGCGCTGGTCCAGGCCGTCGATCTGGCGCTGGTTCAGGTGGCCCTGCAGGACCGTGCAGAACCGGTCGAACGTCACCACCTGCGGCTGGCCGTAGCGGCGCTTCCACTTAATGTCGACGCCGCACACCAGGCGCTCCGCCGAATGCTCAAGCCAGTCAGCCACCTCGTCGCTCTCGCTGACCTCTGGAGGCAACTCAGCGTCGAAACGCTCCTGGCAAATATTCAATGCTGCGTTCATGGTCGCCTCCAAGGTGGCGGGTTGTTCACCTGTATTCGTCAACACTCATGCCTCCCGCTGGTTGCCGATGGGCGCGGGGGAGGAGTGCTGACGTAATAGAGGTGGGGAAAGGTGCCGGTCTTTCACGGCTGCCGCGGCGCTGGCCGTTTAGCGAGTCGTACTGAAGGCTGGTAGCATCGACACTCCTTATCGGAGCAAGGAAATGCTATGCATCAGGTTGTTGAAAGGGCGTTAAACGTGATCGCAGCAGAGAGCAGCCAGCCCGAATACACTGAAGCGTTCAGCGCTGTCCGTGCAGTAGTGGTTGAGTTTGGGGAGGAGAATTTGGCTGATCGGCTTTTTGCCGATATCCCTGACTCGATATCGTTTCTGCAGGTCGCTAGGCTATTTGACTTTCTTGCTTGGCAGACGGATGACAACGGATCAGCGATGACTCGCGCAGCTGAGCGCTGGCTCGTCGAAGGTACAGATCTGCGCAAGGTTCAGATCGCTCTTAACCTCGAGGTATACCCGTTTCCGGACGAGAATGAGATGTACCGCGTGCTGTCTGATGTGGCTGAGTCCCTCCCTCAGATGGCTGATAGATGCCAGCAGCTAATCAGCTCTCGGCAAAATCGGTAGCACCTTCTCATACAGTCAATTCAGCGCACTCAGCCCGGCGTACCATCCGCACCTGAGCCATTCGCCGTTCCGGCGCCCGGCGATCACGACGCAGCGAGTCGTCACTGATCATCGAGTGCATGGCGATCAGCGCCGCCAGCACAAAGCACACCGGCGTGATGATCTGGCGTTTCACGGCCTCGGCCACCAAAGCAGTGCGCTTCGTCACGCCCAGCTTGAACATCGCATTGGTCAAACGCTTCTTGACGGTGCCTGCTTCAATGCCTGCTTCCCGTGCAATCTCTTTCGAGGTGAAGCCCTGGGCAATCCAAAGCAGGAACTGAAGCTCTCGCGGCGCCAGGCCACGTCCGAGGTGGCCTTTCCATGAACCGTTGATGATTGTTGCTTCCATCGTGGTAACCCTCGGTTGGTTTCCCATTAGGCCCTGTTGCCAAGGACTATCGGTGAAACCCCCGGCCTCGCTACTGGCGACAGGCCGGGGTTGTTGCGTCAGCAGTGCGTGTTGCTGGTGCCTATTCCCCGCTGCTGATTGCAGGTTTCGGTAGTCGTGTGCGGCGGCGGGCTTCCCTGGTCACTCCGGCTGGATCAGCAGCGTTACCGGCGTGGTCATCGGGTATTTACAACATGCGGCGTACAGCCCTGTGCCTGGTTAGTTTGTTCGGCACACCACATGAGGTCCGGCGCTCCTCATAGCCGAAGCTCAGAGCGCTAATTCTGATCAGTTGAATCTCCCTTCTACCGCTGGGATTTGCGGGGCGCGTTGCTTGCCAGGTCATTCGCACGGTTCGAGCGTTTCGCTCTCGATCAGCCGCACAGGGTTCTCCTGTCGTGGGCGGGCTATCTGACCCGTCTGATCGCCGGTCGCCGGTAGAGGCAATGCGGTCTGTTGGTATTTCTGTATTGCGCTGACTGTTAAAGAGCGGCGCAGCTCTCGCTGCTCGCCGGCGGTGCTCGTCGCTGGCTTGAGATGAATTTAAGCAAGCTGAAATTAAAGTGTCAAGCATGCTGAATAAATAAATTCAGAATGCTGAAATTCGCGGTCGATAAAAAGCCCGCTCATTGGCGGGCTCCTTTATGCGTCGCAGTATTCGCGCCAGCCGATCCGGACGGCACCGCCATCCAAATGCTCGATTTTTATGCCGGCGGTGTCGCCGATGTCTTGGATGACCCGGCGCCAGGCTTCAGGGCTTTCGTCGTCGCGCCTGGAAACCTCGACCAATTGAATCCGCTGTACCCGGGGAGAGGCGATCAAGCCTTGCAGGCGGCGGCCAACAAGTTCGTAGGAATTTCTCGGTTTGGATGTGGGGTAGGGTGCCTGGTTCATGCTTCGCTCCTTGCGATAACTGTATGCATACACAGTATTGATGCTGTCATGTATTGGCAAGAGGGCGCAAAAAGTTTCATGCACAAATGCATATTTTTGAAGGGGCGCGTTCTGGCACTCATAAAAAAGCCCGCGCAGGGCGGGCTTTGTAGGCCTCTACCGTCAGCAGGTAATCGCTGGACAGTGATGTATACGTCTCAAATTGAACAAACTTGAACGAAAAATCATGCGTAACGGACTATATTGGATAACCTGGTCCAGTGATGACTGGTAACCCATCAACAACAAATGCCTAAGGACTGCACAATGATTTCTTCCCTGGAATTGCGCCATATTATCGAGACGGCGTTCCTTCCGACTCGCTGCGTCTGCATCGTCGACTCTAGCAATTCGCTTGTCATCCAACTGATCAATCCTACGAGCCAAAAAGAAGAATTGACGGTAACGGGGATTGACCCGCGAAGCTTGGGATCCAGTCGGGAGATTGCGAGGTTTGTCGCGGAGGTCAAGGAAGAGATGCGAATGAGGGCTGAGCTGCCTGACAAGCTTTATCGGCGTGCCTGACCTCGGTTAAGGGGGGCGGGGTTTCAATCCGGCCTCCCTGCAAGCGGTCTGGAGCGGGGTGCCGCAGTTGCACAATAGTTCGAGTATTTGCATGGTGAGGCGAAGCCTACTGTGCGAACTTTCGCCCGCCAGTTAAAACGTAGAGCACGTCCACGCCGGCCTTGGCTATGTTGGCCAAGTAGATTGCATTTGGAACTCTGATACCTCGCTCGTAGACATTCTGTGCGTTTACCTTTACTCCGCCGAAGGCTGCAAGCTCTGACTGGGTGAGGCCAAGGCGCAAGCGCTCTTCTCTCAAGCGTTGTGTGATCTCTTTCATCGACTGTCCGTCAAGCGCCGGTCGTTCGGCTTTATGGGTGTGGTGTATGCGGCGAAATAATATCCCAATGAGGTATTAAGAAAAGAGCTTCAGTTAGAAAAAATACTTAGCAATCAGTTATACGCTCATTCAGATCGGGGAGGGTGACGGCAGAAGCCGAGTGCAGTGCAGGGCCACTTTCCACCAGGCAAAGAAAAGCCCGCATGTGCGGGCAAAAATGCCGAGCGCAGGTGTAATAAGTTGCCGGCACGGGGAGTGTAGACCAGGAGCTATGGAGTTCAAGGCGGGGGGAGAATGCGCCGGTGAGGCTTACTCAGAGAACAGCTTGCCGCGCTTGGTCAGAAGAACTGCTTCAGCAGAGGTCAGAAGAAAGCCAAGCGGATCGGAAATCACGCCGTAGCCGAACTCACCGGTGATCATTTCCAGCTGGAGGAGATCCCGAAGGCCCATCAGATTTTCGGTAGCGTCGCCGGTCAGCGAAAGCGAAGACCGACCGTCAACGTCCGAGAGCTGAGAGATCAGGCTCTGTAGAAGGACCGAGTTTTCGTGAATGAACATTGCGAATGCCTTGGGCCCAGGTGAGCCCGCTCATTCAGTTATACGCTCATTATAATCAGGGAGTGCAGAAAGCGCCTGCTGGCCAAGTAGATAGAGGAGTGAACTTCAGTATTCAGCGCGTGGCTCTGCGGCGGAATAACTGTCGAGACATAACCATCTCCTCGAGAATTTCCCTGACGAGCCTGTTGATGCCCGCTTCACCATGATATTGGCGGCGATCTATATTCACGGCCGTGAACTGGTCACCCTCCAACCCCGCCACGTCAATGGACAGGGTGTTGTCCGCACTCATCGAGCAGAAGACTGTGCAGTTCGGCAGGCGGCTTGCGAGAACGGTCTCGATCTCGGCTCGGCTAAGCGTGTCCATGCGTCCTCCGAGCTCGTGTCATGAAGTATCTAGCCTATACCCTTTGGAGAGGTTGTAAATGATGTCAAATTGACTGGTCTGCAGCGGGATGATGAGGGCAAAAACAAGAAGCCCGGCGCTGGGCCGGGCTTGATTCAATCGGGGTGTTGAATTGGAAGCTTTAGCTGAGTGCCAGAGCGGCGATGGTCAAGTACTTCCAAAACTTGGTGCTCGGCCTTCAACTGATCGCCCACAAGGGTTTTAATTTCCTTTAGGCGAACCCTTAAGATATCTCCCTTGCCAAATCGCAGATCGCCACTCTCAATCATCGAAAGGAAACTTGGATCAACAATTGACGCGTAGAACGTGGACGCGCCATCGTGGAATCTCCATTTATTTTCGTCGCGAAAGGCGATGTTCACCAACTGAAGGCTGGCCACTCGCTCACTCTCATCAAGTCGCTCCTCTTCCTGCTCGGGAGCGATGAAGTTTTCGGCTTCCGTTTCTGATGCCGCTACGAAATCGCCATCAGGCTCGCGAACGGCGAAGTAATCAACTCCCGGCCGCTGGAGCGGTTTGTGCACTACGTCTTGGAAAGCCTTGCGTAGCTTCCAATTTCGGAACAGCGCTAACACCTTTTCCTCGGTGTCGAAATGCTCCTGATCGCAGAAAACCCTGACAACGCCATCGCTAAGGATTTCAACTTTTGTGATATCTCGATTGCGAACCCACTTGATGAGCTGAAAAACACCCCTCGTTGTTAGGCTCGTAAAGCCGAGCAGGGCGATCAGATTCGCCGCTGCGGTAACCGGGCTACCGGCAAAAAGATCCTGGGCTTGCTGAATCAGACTCTGCGTTACGCCAAGATCAATTCCAAAACTGCCAGTTTTAAATGATCCTTTGACGCTGACGGAGAGCTTGGTTCGGCCATCGTTGAGCGTGGCGTTTGCCTCTTCGAAAAGCTCCCCGAGAGCCAGAAGGGCGGGCGCAAGATCACGCACCTCCATCTCGTGCGATTGAAGCGCGGGCCCGTCATAAACGACTTGTAGCGATGCTTTGCTCATGTCTTCCATTGTTGCTTCCGTGCGTGATTCTGTCTATTTAAGCCTATGGCTGCCCGTCCGAAAGCGAGAGGCTACAGCATCCCTCCGCGCCAAACTATGCGCCTATTCAGGCTTGCTTCGATTTATCTGCCCCTCCTTCACCTCATCCGCATACCCCGCCATCAGATCCTCGACAGCCTGAAACCTGGTCGCGATCTTGATCAGCTCTTGGGCGTCATCCTCATGCCCGGCCTCGGATAGCTTCACGGCAGCCTGCATCAGATCAACGCCTGACCACTTGAGCAGGGCCGCAGCCTCTTTCAGGTCGCGGCGCAGCTGCTGGTTGGGCTCTTTCAGTGGCATGCATCATCTCCGATATGTCGCGGGCACTCGCGCAAATGTAACTGGTACTCGCGATACTCTTGCTCGGTCATCGGCATATTTCCCTGAGGAATGGGGTCGTTCTCGTGAGAGCTACAACCGACAAGCAGCGAGAGTGCGAGAAACATCAACGCTCTTTCCATAACCATCCTTAGTGTGAAAAACGGCAGTTGTCGCGGTTAGTCGAGCTTTCCTCGCACAATCCTTCCCGCTTTTACCTCCCGCGCATATCCCGCCAGCGTGTCAATATCCTCATAATGGGATCCAACGAGCCTCATCAGTGCAATGGCATCCTCGTCGCAGAGTCGACTCGCAAGCCTGCCCAGGTCGATGCAGTGCTGCTCGAGGTTATAAGCAATCGACTTGAAATCGCGGCGCAGTTGCTGGTTGGGCTTGGTGAGGGGCATGGGTGCCTCCTGAGTAGCATCAGTAAAACTTCTGCAGCGCCTGCACCACCACTCCCACGATCCGGCAGTTCTCGTCGACTGCCTCGATGGGGTAGCTCGGATTCAGCGGCTTCAGGAACAGCCGACCTCCGTCGCTGACCAGCTTCTTGAATGTGGCCTCATTGCTGTCTGGCAGCTTGGCCACGACCAGCTTACCTGGTGCAACTTCAGCCTCTGTGTCCACCAAGATCAGAGTGCCCTCGGTGATGCTCTGGCCGGCGGGTGCGGTCATCGAGTCACCTTTAACTGTCAGCCAGAACGCCGGGCCTTTGGAGTCGTACTCCGAAAACTCGTAGGTGTCCGAGATTCCGGCCGGGTAGGGCTCCACTGCTTCCGCCCAGGCGCCGGCGGCAACCCAGCTCACAACCGGGTAGCGGAATGATTTGGTGGGCTGGGCGGCGGGGGAGATATTTGATTCGGTAGCCTCCCGCTCATTGCCCTCGCCAATGGCTAGCCACTCAGCCCGAAAGCCAGTCGCTTTCGCCAGGGCGTAAAGGTTCTCCGGCCTGAGGCTTTTGCTCTCGCCGGTGATCCACTGAGTGACGGCCGAATTTGCAACGCCGCAAAGCGATGCAATTTCCCCTTTCTTTTTACCGCTGACCTGTATGGCGCGGGCGATACGTTCGTGTCTTTCCATGGACTCAATATTAAGTTAACTGAATTTAAGCATGCAGTAGGTGCAAATCACCGTTGATGCCCTAACTTAAGCATGCTTAAATTGCGGCAGGCTCGAACGAGGATGCGCAATGAATACGCATGAAGTCGCCGAATTCTTCGGCAGCAAGACGAAGCTGGCACTCGCTTTGGGCATCCGCCCAAGCGCCGTGACCATGTGGGGGGAAACGATCCCCGAATCCCGGCAGTACCAGATCCACGTCCTTTCCAAGGGTAAGTTCAAGGCGACAAAGAAAGACCAAGCCGCCTGACAGGCAAACCCTTCTGCCCATGTAGCCAGTATCGGCCCAGCCGGTTTGTGAAGTAAGAAACCTGAGGTCGCTGGTGTTTTATCCAGTGGGTTTCGAGAGAGGCGATGCGGGGAGTAGGGCGAGGTGGTTGGCGCTTCGGCGCCGAATTACAGGCAATAAAAAAGCCGACGGTCGAGGTCGGCTTCTTCGATAAAACTTAGCGAGGTCGATTATATGCAAACGCCGCCACATATCAATAGCACTACCAATCTCGCGCCACGTTTTTCGCAATCTGAAAACGTGGCGCGCAATTCAGCAGTAATTCCGTTCGACTTCGACGGCGCCGCAATCCGGGTCATCACCGACAAGCTCGGCGATCCGTGGTTTGTCGCGCGCGATGTCGCTGACGCACTGGGCTACTCGAAGCCAGAGAACGCTGTGTCCCGTCACTGCAAGGCTGCGACCACTACCCCGAAACAGGGTGGTGGTTTCATGACGATCATCCCGGAGCGGGACTTGTACCGGCTGGTGATGAAGTCCAAGCTGCCGGCCGCTGAGAGGTTCGAAGAGTGGGTGGTTGGCCAGGTCCTGCCGAGCATCCGCAAGACCGGCAACTTTTCTGCCCAAGGCCCGAACAACTCCAAAATCGTCGGCGAGTTGGCCATCCTGGAATGCTTTGACCGCCTGTTGAAGCCTGCCAACTCCAGCAAGATGCTGATGCTGGCCAAGATCGCCGCCAACAACGGCCTGGACGCCAAGTTCCTCCCAAGCTACGCCGTTGATGCCGCCCCGGACGCTGCTGGCGGCTCTTCGATGCCTACCAAGGCAATCACCGCCCTGATCAAAGATCACGCCATCGCCAGCACCCCCCGCGCCTTCAACCTTTCACTGGAGGCCCACGGCTTCCTCAAGGTTCTTCAGCGCAAAAACTCCAAACAGGAAATGGTCGACTTCTGGTCCGTGACCGAGAAGGGCATGGCCTACGGCAAGAACCTCACCAGCCCTCAATGCCCCCGCGAGACGCAGCCTCACTGGTACGTGGATCGCTTCCTTGAATTGGCCGCTAAGGTCGGGAAGGCCTGACATGCAGTACACCGTCACGATTAACCAGGTGAAGGCGCTGGAGTGGGGGCTGAATTCTCAGCAGGCCCTGCTGTTCGCTTTCGTCTACGGCTGCCCGAGCTGGGCCAAGCCAATCAAGACTGATGACGGGATCTTCTTCGCGCTGAGCAAGGCCAAGATCACTGAGGAGCTTCCGCTACTCACTGACAAGCCGGACACCGCTTATCGCATGCTGAAGGCCCTGGAAGAGGCCGGTTTGATTGAGCTTTCCAGCACTTCGAACATCACGCTTTTTCGCCTCACAGAGAAAGCGATCGAGTGGAACCAGAAGCTCGACGGGTCGGAAAAATATCCGACCCCACCAAACAACAAGGGTCGGAAAAAAATCCGATCTACCTCGGATAAATCTCCGAGCAAGGTTGGAAAAAAATCCGAGCAAGGGTCGGATAAATCTCCGACAAATCAGGATACCAATCATCAGGGTACCAATCAGGACACCAGTCAGGACTTGCAGGACGCCACCGGCAAGCCGGCTCAGTCCCGCGGCTTGGTGCTGGTGGTTGATCGCACCGATACCCCACGGGTCGAGATCCCCGCCGACATGCCGGGCCCCAAAGACCAGACCTGCAAAACCTTCAAGGTCTGGGCGAACTACGCCATGGCTTACCGCAAACGCTACAGCGCCTGGCCGGTGTGGAACGCCAAGGTCGGCGGCCAGCTCGGCCAACTGGTCGACCGCCTCGGCGCCGATGTCGCCCATCACGTCGCTGCCCACTTCCTGAAAACCAGCGATGCCGCTGTGCTGCGCAAGTGCCACAGCCTCAACGAGCTGCTGGCCAACGCCGAGAGCTATCACACCCAGTGGGTGACCGGGCAGCGAGTCAACGGCACAACCGCCCGCCAAATGGAGCGGACAGAAGCGAACCACTCCGCAGCGGAGCAGGCCGCCCAGATAGTTTTGGCCAAACGGCAAGCAGGTGACCGCAATGAATACCTTTGAAATGAATGACCAGCAGGTTGCCGGGCTGGCCGCCGCCATCTGCGCCACCGCCGAGGCCATGGGCCAGGAAATGAACCCAGGCACTGCCGCAATGATGGCCGAAGATCTTTGCGCCTACCCGGTGCCCGTCGTCAAAGCCGCGTTGAAGGCCTGCCGCTTCGAGGTGAAGGGCAAGCTGGCGATGGCCGACATCCTGCAACGCGTCCAGTCCTCCGACGGGCGCCCGGGCAAGGACGAGGCTTGGGCCATCGCCATGACCACCAACGACGAATTTGAAACAGTGGTGCTGACCGACGAGATCCAGCTGGCCCTGGCTGCTGCGAAGCCCATCTTGGATGGCGGCGACAAAATCGGTGCGCGCATGGCGTTCATCGATGCCTACCAGCGTTTCGTAGGCCAGGCCCGGGAGGATGCGAAACCGGTCAACTGGCACGTGTCCGTCGGCTTTGACGCAAACCGTCGCGTGCAGGCTGTGACCAAGGCAATGGAGCTGAAGAGAATCCCGCGCGAACACGCCCAGAAGTACCTGACGGACCTGAGCGTCGAGCCGATCACTGAGGACGGTCGCGCCATCGCCGGCTTGCTCACTGGCACCGTCACACGGCCAGAGCCCTTGCTTCGCCAAAAACTGGAGGTCGTGAAGAGTTCGATGCTGGAAATGCGGAAAGCCAGCGAAGAGCGAAAGGATGAGATCCGGATTGCAGCGGCCAATGAGTTGGCTGATCGCCGGGCCCTGCTGATCAAGCAGGCGCAGGAACTGGAAGAGAAGAGGGCGGCGCAATGACCGACAAGATCAGCGTCAACTGTCAGGCCAAGCTCACCGAGGCCATCACATGCTTGACCACCATGTACCGGGACAAAAAGTTTGTGGTGGTCTCCCTGCGCCCGGGCAAGGACCGCACCCTCGACCAGAACCGGCTGTGGTTCGGGATGTACAAGCGAATCGCCGAAATGACGCAGATCGGCGATGCGGCGGACGCTCGACGCTACTGCAAGCTGCACTTTGGCGTGCAGATATTGTTGAACGAGGACGCAGGGTTCCAGGCCGAGTGGTACCGGGTCATGCGCCATCTGCCCTATGAAACGAAGCTGGCCATGATGGGGGAGTGTCATTTGTTCGGCCCTGATGGCTTCCCGGTGACCAGCCTGTTCAATCGCGCTCAAGGCATCAATTACACCGACCGCATCGTCGCCTATTTCACAGGCCAAGGTGTGGTTTTCACTGATCTACTCAGCAAGGAGGCTGCATGATCGCCAAGCAACCCAAGCCTAAAAAGTGCAAGAACCCGGCATGCGGCATCAGCTTCCCGCCGCAGCGCCTAGGCCAAGCCGTATGTAGCCCGAAGTGCGGCCTGGCCATCAAGGACGTGAACCAGGCGAAGGCGCGCAAGTCGCTGGCCGATATCGGCCGCAAGGAGCTGCGCGCGGCAAAGGTGAAGATCAAGTCGCGCGCCCAGCACATGAAAGAGGCGCAGGCCGCCTTCAATGCCTGGATTCGCGAGCGGGATATCGGCCTGCCGTGCGTAAGTTGCGGCCGGCACCACAACGGCCAATGGCACGCCGGGCACTACCGCACTGTCGGTGGCAACCCAGAGCTTCGCTTCGAACCGCTGAATGTGTGGCGCCAGTGTGCACCGTGCAACAACCACAAGTCGGGCGACATCGTGAATTACCGGTTGGAGCTGGTGAAACGCATCGGCGCCGACAAAGTGGATTGGCTGGAAGGGCCTCATGAGCCCCAGTGCTACACCATCGAGCAGTTGCAGGCCATCAAGGCCGAATACCGGGCAAAGACCAGAGAGCTGAAAAAAGGGGAAGCCGCATGACCTATCGCAACGTTGTTTCAGCAGTAGTTCGAGCCCTTGCGGCCGAGACCATCAGTTCCGCCGGCGGTTGCGACTTCGAGCCGAAGGTGCAGTGCGCCAAGCAGAAGGGGGAGATCGTCGGTAAGGAGGCTGCGTTTCTCCAGGACTGCTGGGTGTTCGGTCGGCTGCACAAGGCGCTCAGCCCTGCGCACTGGCGGGCACTGGTGGCGAAGTACTCGACGCACCAGGAGCGGAAGCACGGCGCCATTCTGGAGCTGACGCGGTCCGTACGATCACCGGCGCCTGGGCGGTTCCTGCATTGCGCAGTAGTGACGTGGGCGCTACCAAAATTACCCGGCGTGGATGGCAAGCGATCCACCAACGTGTTGCCGGCTGGCTGGTACGAGATGGACAACTGGTCTGACGAACCGCATCCGATCAAGACCCAGGAGCGGTGGCGACGCGAGATACGCAAGACACTAGAGCGGGAGGTGGACGAGGCTTTGGTGTCTGCCCAAGAGCTTCTGGACGCAGAGGGACTCATTGAGACAAAAGCTGCTTGACTACGATTGCGCCATTGAGCCATTATCAACCCATCCTGTCATTCCTACGTGTTTAGGATTGGATAGAAAGCCCGGCCAAAGTGTCGGGCTTTTTTATGGGCGCGATTTAGGGCGCGCAAATTTGCAAAAGGAATTTGCAGATGTTGAAAGAATTCAGATGCGGTAACTGCAAAAGACTTCTCGCCCGTATGGGTGGGTGTACAGAGCTCCAGATCAAATGTTCCCGATGCGGGACGTTGAATCATGTGAAGGCCACGAGCCTCGAGCAATCGCCTTTGAGCGACATGAAAGCGGAATCCTCCGTTAACAATCATTCGATTCAAAGGTGAATTATATGGCTCTTAAATTTCAGATTTTTCCGTTCACTCAAAACGGAAGCTCTGTCCTTCCTCCTCGTAACTTCATGCTCCCAGGTCAGTACCTGGAGTCTCCAAATAAGCAGTACAAGCTGATTTTTGAGGCTGATGCCAACCTTGTGCTCTACAACAATGGAGTGAGGGAGTGGGTTTCGGATAATTCCGTGCCTTACACATACGTGGATTCCAATCCGAACAAGAACCTGGTCAGCTGTTTCTACATGCATAGCTCAGGGGTCCTGATGGATCATGTGCATAACAGAATGTGGATCGCCACTACCAGCTGGATTCCGGTGCCAGACCAGGCGGGAGCACCGCTACGTGCATTCTTGCAGCTGCAAGACGATGGCAATATTGTAATCGTAGATGGGGTTCCTACCTGGGCACGATTTGGCTTCACGCCAACTGCTGCTCCTCGGCCACGCGTGATTTACCCTGATCATGGCACCGGTCCTCTGCCGACATTCAAAGAGTGGACTTGGCCGATCTAAGGGGCCTCAGCGGGTAGCAAGCAAGTTTCTTCGGAATAATGCTGCCCGCACGACTCATCTGCGCGGTACAGGCCGCGCACCTACTTCAGGCCTCGCCAATGTGCGAGGCTCTTTCGTTTTCGGCCCCGCCACACCCTTCGCACTGAGCAGGGAGTGCCGTCGGGGCTGACCTATTTCAAACATGCCCCACGGAGTCGAGCGCATGGAGTATCTACAGCGCCTGCTCGACAAGATCGACAGGTTCGAATTGCTGATTGCGGGCCTTGTAGGGGCGGTGATTGCTAGCTGGTGGCATAAGGACGACTTGAACGACTGGCGTGCCTGGATGATCTTCCTCATCACCGGCATGGCCTGCTCGATCTACCTGACGAGCATGGTCAGCACCTACCTGGGCGTGACCGAGCCGAAGATCGTCGCCGGTATCGGCTTCCTGCTGGGTGCCTTCGGCGGCTCGCTCTTGGCGGCCATCAATCGAGCCATTAAATCCGCTGACCTCTGGGCGCTTATTCGCCAGCGGTTCGGGGGAGGCAATCCACCATGAATCTTGAACTGATCAACTCCATCGCCTGCGGCCTAATCGCGCTGTGGGCAGCCTGGTGCGTACTGAGCGGGAAGGTGAGGGACGGCATTCTCGGCAAGCTGATCTACTCGGCCATCTCCATCAGCGGCTTCGTCGTCATGGCGCGCAGCCAGAACATCTTCTTCGGCCCGACCAGTGCCGGACTGACGCTGCATGTTGCCCTGGCCTTGGCCGGCGCCCGGCACATCTTCATGGTCACGTACTGGCAGCGGGTTAAGGTCTGGCTGTGCCGGACGCTGAACTGCGAGCACTGCCTGCACTGTGATAATGCACCTGGTGGTGTCGACCGCCGGGGTAAGTAATCCGCGCCACGTTTTCGAATGCGTCAAATCGTGGCGCGGAATGCGCCGAGGGCATCGCCATGGCTTCGAATACCAACTCCTCCAAGACTGTCACCCTGTTGGGCGGGATCGCGCTTGTGATCATCGTCCTCGCAGTGGCGGCCTTCAGCTTCGTGTGACGCCATGAAAGTAATCGTAACCAAGCTCTTGGGATCGGCTGAGGTCGAGTTCCTGCGTGAGGGTGTGGTCGTTCATCGCGAGCGGTTCACCGGCAAAGTCACCTCCGAGCACCGCCGCACCATTGCGTTAAATGAGTCGTTCGACGACCACCGCTGCCGGTTTGTGACGGCCATGCCTGCCGACCGGGCATTCCAGTACGAGGTTGCTGAGTAGGTGTGCCGCAGGTGAGTGCGGCACGGGTGCCGGACTTACCGGCCATTTCTTCGGTCGCACTCTTCCTGGGCTTCTTTACGGATTAAGAATGCGTCGGAAAGCCGTTTGTTCTCTTCTCTATCGAGAATCACGAAACCTCTGGCCTTTGAGTGGTTCTGACCAGCATCCGCCGCATGCTTGCCTCCATCAAACGGCCTTGCGTTCACTACGATAAATCGATCTGACATTTCACTTGCTCCCTAAGTCAGACTCTTAGGTTTAGTGCTGTTTTTCACATAGTTCAAGTGCAAGGATTCCCATGACAACCAAGCAACCCGACTGGGAGGCAATCGAACGTGCCTACCGGGCCGGTTCGCTTTCCATCAGGACTATCGCAGAGCGCCAAGGCGTGAGCGACACTGCAATCAGGAAGAAAGCCAAGGTCCAAGGATGGGCGAGAGACCTTTCTGACCAGGTGCGCAAAGAGGTTCGCAGCAAGCTGGTTCGCGGAGAGGTTCGCAACGACCAAGGCGCGAACTGCGAACTTGATGCCGAGATCATCGAAGAGGCCGCAGAGGAAGGCGCTCGGGTGGTTCGCAGCCACCGTAGAGACATTCGCAAAGCCACGAACCTTGCGAACCTGCTGATGGATGATCTGCTCAATACCATCCAGCGCCGCGAAGAGATCGAAGACGCGATCATCGACGAGACTGACGAGGACAATAACGGCATGCGCCGGGCCTCGATGCTCGCTGCTGTCGCATTACCCAGCAATTCCAAAACCTTGTTTCAGCTTTCCTCTGCAATGAAGAACCTGCAGGTTCTGGAGCGTCAGGCATTCAGCCTGGACGAGAAGGAGAAGACGGACGACGCCGACGAGATCTCGAAGATGATGGACGAACTATCACAGGACGCCTGATATGAAACCCGAGCACATGAAGCTGCTTCGGGATCGGTTCTGGCGACTGAATAATCTCTACTTCATCACCGACAAGCAGGGAAAGAAGGTTCGCTTCCGCATGACGCAGGAGCAGATCGATTACTTCCAGGGGATGCATACCCGGAACATCATCCTGAAAGCTCGCCAGCTTGGCTTTACGACGCTGGTGTGCATCGTACAGTTGGACGCTGCGCTGTTTGAGGCTGCCAAGTGTGCTTTGATCGCTCACACACTGAACGACGCGAAGCGCCTGTTTCGGGAGAAGGTCAAGTACGCCTACGACAACCTGCCGAAAGAGCTGCGCGCTGCCAACCCGGCGAGGAATGACGCCGCCGGCGAACTGGTATTCAGCAAGGGCGGTTCGCTTTACGTCTCCACCTCCTTCCGGGGCGGCACGCTGCGTTACCTGCACGTATCCGAGTTCGGGAAGATCTGCGCTAAGTTCCCGCACAAGGCGCGGGAGATTGTCACCGGTGCTTTCGAGGCAGTGGCCGCTGATTGTTTCGTCACCATTGAGTCGACGGCAGAAGGCCGGGCCGGATACTTCTTTGATTACAGCCAGTCAGCAGAGCGGCAGCAGCTTTCGGGCGTGCCGCTGGGCCTGCTCGACTGGAAGTTCTTTTTCTTCAGCTGGTGGAACAACAAGGCCTACAGCCTTGACTCGAAAGACGTGGTGCTGCCCCAGCGCCTGACCGACTACTTCAGCGAACTACACGCCAAGCACGGGATCGTCACAGACGACGGCCAGCGAGCGTGGTACGCAGCCAAGGAGAAGACGCTCGGCGACGACATGAAGCGGGAATACCCGTCACTGCCGGCCGAAGCCTTTCAGCAGTCGATCGAGGGGGCCTACTACGCCAAGCAGTTCACCAAACTGTACAGCGCCCAGAGGATCGGCCCGCTGCCGGACAACAGTCATCTGCCGGTGCACACGATATGGGATATCGGCGTCGGCGACTCCACGGCGATCTGGTTCGTTCGGATCGTCGGCGAGGAATACCACATCATCGACTTCTACGAGAACAGCGGTGAAGGCCTGCGGCACTACATGAAGGTCCTCAAGGATCGCAAGTACACGTACGGCGATCACTGGGGGCCGCACGACATCGATAACCGCGAATTCGGCAGCGACGGCAAGACTCGGCGAGAACTGGCCCGGGAGGGCTACGAGATCGACGGGCAAAAATACAGCCTCAAGTTCAGCGTTGTTCCAAAGCTCGGCATCGACGAAGGCATTGAGCAGGTTCGGGAGATCCTTCCTGCCTGTGCCTTCGATGAGTCCAAGTGCGAACTGGGTATTTCCTGCCTGGAGAACTACCGAAAGGAGTGGGACGACAAGCGGGGCTGCTGGAAAGACAAACCACTTCACGACTGGTCATCGCACGGCGCGGACGCCTTCCGCTACTTCGCCGTCTCGATGGGCCGACGCAAACGCACAGGCGGAACACGCCGAATTGGAGGCTTGGCCTGATGCCAGTGCAATCGACAAACCCCGACTACGACGCGCACATCGCGGAGTGGGAAATGATGGACGACGCGCTCGAGGGCGAGTGCGCCGTGAAGCGCAACGAGCGCAATCTGCCCAAGCCGAGCGGCATGGTTGAGGCTGAAAAGATCGACGGCGCCGGCAACAAGTACCTCTACGAGAACTACACGAACCGGGCTCAGTACGAGCATTGGGTACGCGACTCTTTGCGTTCGATGATGGGCCTGGTCTCGCGGCTGATTCCGGAGATCGAGTTGCCCGGCGGCCTGAAGGCGCTGGAAGACAACGCAACTGCCGATGGCTTCGGCCTGAAGCAACTCTTTTTCCGCATGGTGCGCCAGGCGATCTCCCACGGCCGGGTGCCGCTGGTGGTGAACATTGACGAGAGCGGCGAGCCGTACTTCTCGACGTACGCCACCCGCAACGCCATCAACTGGGACACTGCTGATCAAGGCGGCCGGCAGGACCTGGTCCTCTCGGTGTTCCGCGAGTTCCGCAAGAAGGGCGGCGATCGCTACAGCCATGACTGCGACACGGTGTTTCGTGAGTTCTTTATGCTGGGCGATGTTTGCTACACCGCAGTGCGGAATGAAGGCGGTGAGCTGGTCGAGGACGAGAGGTCGCTGGGTACAACAGGTACGGACAACCGCCTGGTCAAAGGCCTGCCATACCTGCCCGTGATCTACTGCGGCTCGACCGACAATTCTCCAGATGTCGATGAGGTGCCGCTGCTGACCATGGCGCGGGCCGCGCTGAAGTCCTACCAGTTGAGCGCTGACTACTTCACGTCGCTGCATCAGACCAGCCACCCGCAGCCGTGGGTCTCTGGCCTGGATGAGGCGGTGGAGTTGAGCGTTACCGGCCCATCGGCGGCATGGGATCTTGGGCCTTCCGGTTCCTGCGGCTACCTGGAGTTCCAGGGCGCCGGCATCGAAGCCGTGCGCAAGGCCATGGATGACCAGAAGAACGCCGCGCTTGAGGCGGGCGCCAAGGTCATGGACGTCGGCGGTACCGAGTCGGGCGAGGCGCGGAAGACGCGCCAGAACGATCAGCACGCCACGCTGCACAGCATCGTCATTACCGTGGCCGAGGCGGTGGAGCAGGGGCTGCGTTACGCCGCCGAGTGGAAGGGATACGACCCTAAGCAGGTCAAGTTCAAGGTGAACCCTGAGTTCGTGACCCCGGTGGTCGACGCCCAGGTGCTCGCCGAGCTGCTGAAAGGCGTGATGGCCGGCACGATCAGCGCCGACACCTACTGGCAGTACCTCACCACCGGCAAGTTGCCGGACCGCCCATATGACGAAGAGGCCGACCTGATCAGCGATGAGCGCGAGTCGGCCGGCATCAACCTGGACAACGACGATGCCATCGACAAGCCTGGCGCAGGCGGACAGCCAACTGCTGGAGCAGACGACCCGCCACTCGGTAATGCTGGAACGGCTTAAGGCCGGCGAGGTCAAGAAGTTCGAGAAGTACCTGCGCCAGATCGACAAGCTGGTACGGGAGCAACTCACCCGCAAGGAGCTGACCACCTACAGCCGGGACCGCCTTGAGCAGTTCCTGGCCCGGGTGGACGGCAAGCTGCTGGAGATCTACAAGGCCTACGGTGACCTGGTGCAGGCTGATCTGGTCGACATCGCGCTTTACGAGTCGAGTTTTGAGGCCAAAAGCCTCAGCAATGCGCTCTCCATCGACGCGGTGGTGCCGACCAACACGGTGATCCGTGCGGCGGTGTTCTCCTATCCGCTGCAGGTGAAAGGTATCGACGGTGGCAAGCTGCTGAAGAGCTTCGTCAGTGGCTGGACGCGGACCGAGACAATGCGTGTGACGAACACGATCCGGCTCGGCTTCGGCCAGGGCCAGACCAATGCTCAGATCATCCAGGCGATTCGCGGCACCGCGGCGCAGAACTTCACTGACGGCGTCCTGGCGGTGAGCAACCGCAATGCTGCCGCCGTGGTGCAGACGGCAATCCAGCACGTGGCTACCACGGCGCGAATGGAGACGCTGAAGGCCAACAGTGACGTGGTTCTGGGCTACCGCTGGGTGTCGACGCTCGACCGCAAGACCTCTCAGCAGTGCAAGGGCCTGGATGGGATGCGTTTCGACCTGGGTAAAGGCCCGCTGCCGCCGGCGCATATCAACTGCCGATCAACTACGGTGCCCACCACCAGGCTTTCGGAGATGTTCGCCAAGGACTCCACGCGCGCCTCGGTGGGCGATAATGGCGGGGCCCAGGTCGACGCTGGCCTGAATTATTACGAGTGGCTGGCAACGCAGCCGGCGAGCTTCCAGGATCATGCCCTCGGGCCGGTCCGGGGTAAGTTGTTCCGTGATGGTGGCCTGACGCCGGAGAAGTTTGCCAAGCTGCAGCTCGACAAGTCGTTCAAGCCGCTGACCCTGGCGCAGCTGAAGGATGCAGAGCCTGACATGTTCATCCGAGCAGGCGTTACACTCGGCGCTCAACCAAGTTGAGATAGCACATGCAGATCATTGTTGAGGACGGGAACGGCAGGCCAGACGCAAATAGCTTCGTGCCGCTGGAGAAGCTGACCTTCTACCGCGACTACTACGGGTTCCGGATACCTGAAACTGAGGCTGAGCAGGTCGAATTGCTGCTGCGCGCTGCGGCCGACATCAACGGTCGCCAGTGGAAAGGGCGCAAGGCCAAGCCTGAACAGGCAATGGCCTGGCCTCGGCGTGACTGCAAGATCGAATACCAAACGCTTTCCGAGACATTCGTGCCCTTTGAGCTGGAATGGGGCCAAGTACGGCTGGCGGTCGAGTTATACGCCGCCGAGCAGGGCTTCCAGCTCGAAGAGCCAACTCACTGCACTGAACCAAACGGCCGGCGCACACGGTTGAACCGCGATACGCCCGGATTGCGCATGCGCCCGCCACCATATGCCCCGAGCAGGACGCAGTTCGCTGATTACCTGGTCATGCGCGGGCTTTCGATAGTCCGATAAACCACATAATTCACACCAAGCCGCCCAATGGGCGGTTTTTTTATGCCCGTCAGGCGGGCCAACCAAGTCCCCAGGGGATACCCATGCCATTTGAATTTGACCCGGCCGCCGCTGGCCTCACCCTCGACGCAACTCAGACCGCAGCCCTTCAGGAGGCGCTAGGCGGAAAGGTTCAGGAGTATCTGGACAAGGAAGTAACCGGCCTCAAGTCCAAGAACCAGGAGTTGCTGGGCTCAAACCGGACCATCAAAACCGAACTGGACAAGCTGAAGGGGCAGTTCGAAGGCCTGGACATCGAAGCGGTTAAGGGGCTGCTTGCGAAGGTTGGCCAGGACGAAGAAACCAAGCTCATCGCTGAAGGCAAGCTGGACGAGGTGATCACTCGCCGCACCGAGCGCCTGCGCAGCGACTACGACACCAAGCTGAGCGCCGAGAAGACCCGCGCCGACAAGGCCGAGCAATTCGCCGCCAAGTACAGCGACAAGGTGCTGGCCGATTCCATCCGCGCTGCTGCCATCAAGGCCGGCGCGCTCCCTGAGGCTGCCGAGGACATCATCCTGCGCGCCCGGGGCACTTTCAAACTCAGTGAAGATGGCGAAGCGATCGCCACCGACCGTGACGGCGAGGTCGTTTACGGGAAGGACGGGAAGACCCCGCTGTCGCCGCTCGAATGGGCGGAATCTCTGCGTGAAACAGCAACACACCTGTGGCCAAGGGCTCAGGGTGCCGGGCAGACCGGCGACAACGGTGGCAAGGCCACGAAAAAGTGGGGTGAGTACACGGAAACCGAACGCGCTGCGATCGCCCGTGACAACCCTGAGCTCTTCAAGAAAATCCAGGCCACCAAAGGAACCTAATCCATGGCAACTACCCAACTGACCGACATCTTCGTCGGTGACTACTACGCCTCGCTGGCGCCGGTTAACAGCCCGGAAAAGACCGCTGTTTATGAGTCGGGCATCGTGACTCGCTCCCCTGTGCTGGACGCGATTGCCTCCGACAGCCAGGGTACCGCCGAGATCAGCTACTGGCAGGATCTGAACGCTGATGAAGACCCGAACATCAGCAACGACGACCCTAACGACCAGGGCGAAGTCGGCAAGGTCACCCAGGACAGCATGCGTGCCCGCGTCCTGTACCTCAACAAAGGTTACGGCGTAACCGACCTGACCGCCGAACTGGCAAACACCGAGCCTCAGCAGCAGATCCGCAACCGCTTCGGCACCTACTGGACCAGGCAGTGGCAGCGTTACACCCTGGGCGCGGCTCGCGGCATCATCGCCTCGAACATCGCGAACAACGGCGGTGACATGGTCATCGACGCGGGCGCAACCATCAGTGCGAACGCCTTCCAGGACGCTGCGTTCACCGCCGGTGATGCGGCCGACCAGTTCGGAGCGATCGGCGTGCACTCGGTGGTGATGAACCAGATGGTCAAGCAGGACCTCATCGAGTACCTGCGTGACTCTGACGGCAAGATCATCCTGGCCACCTACCTCGGCAAGCCAGTGTTCATGGACGATGCCCTGGTGTATGGCGCGGGCAAGTACCTGTCCGTGTTCTTCGGCCAAGGCGCTTTCGGCTACGGCGAGGGTACGCCGAAGGTGCCGGTAGAGCTGGAGCGCAAGCCTGGCGGCGGTAACGGTGGCGGTGCCGAAGTGTTGTGGGAGCGGAAGACCTACATCCTCCAGCCTGCCGGCTTCAGCTGGAAGGGTTCCGATGCTCAGAACCTCAGCCCAACCGCCACTCAGTACGCCGCGGCTGCGAACTGGCAGCGTGTCTTCAACCGCAAGCAGGTTCCCTTCGCTGCTGTCATCAGCGGTACCACCACGCCGTAATCCGGCCCACACAACCTGGCGTCTATATGGACGCCGGGATGCTTTTGAGGTGACTCATGAAAGTGATCTACACGGACAAGCCGGGCAAAGAGCGCGGCGTGTGCTACCGCCTGCTGAGCGAATTCTTCGGTGTCATCGGCTCTGCTACCGAGGTGGTCGTTGATGGCGATGCACCTGATATCTTCGATGCCTACCAGGCGGCAGGCATCAAGGTCTCCGACGGCAAGGAGCAGGAAGCCCCGGAAACCGACCCTCTGAAAATGAAGGTCCCCGAACTGAAAGAGTGGCTGACCGCCAAAGGCATTGCCTTCGACGCGACCGCCAAGAAAGAAGACCTGCAGGCCTTGGTGCCGGCGGAATAAGGACAAGCACATGACCGACTTCATCACCGTTGCCGATGTTGACGCTCAGCTCGGTCCTGACTGGGCCGGCACCGGTGATCCGGTCCTTGCTGTGGCCATGGCCAATGCCTGGCTCACAGCCAAGATTAAGCGGGCTGTTCCAGATCCGGTCCCGGCCGAGATCAAAACAGCCGGCGCCCAGGTTGCCAAAGAGGCGGCAGCGGGCAGGCTGTACACCGCCACGCAGAAGGAAGTGCAGAGCAAAACAGTCTCGGCTCAATCCGGCACGTCGGTGAGCAAGACCTACGTGGCGGGCTCTACCGATCAGTCGGCGGGCGTCAACTTCGCCCTGGCCCTGCTGGAGCCGTGGATCAAGCGCTCCGGCGTGATGATGCTGAAAAGGATCTGATCATGGGCATGCGCGAAGATATCCAGGCAGAAATGGCCGAAGCGTTCGACGATCCTGATGGCCTCGCCGACGCAGTCAAACCGCTCACAGGCTTGCGCAAGGTGGCGGGTGAGTATGACCCCGACCTAGGTGGCGAAACGCCTGAGACCACCGTGAAGTACTCGGGCCGCGGCGTTCTTGGCAGCTACTTGTCCAAAGAAATCGACGGCTCCCTCATCCAGACCAGCGACAAGAAGCTGCTGGTACTGCAAAACGAGCTGTTCGTGTCGGAGGCCGGCGTTCCGACGGCGGTACCGGCTGCCCCAGCCATTGGCGATATCGTCAACGGGCTGCGGGTGATGAACGTGTCCGCCGACCCGGCTGATGCAACTTGGACCGCGCAACTGAGGAAATGACATGGCGACCCAGTCCGGCAGCTTCGCCCTGAGCCTGGCCGAGTTCGCCGCCCAGACCAGCGAAGCGATCGACGCCAGCGTGCGCGAGATCATCATCGAGGTGGGCAGCAGCCTGATTCGCATGTCCCCCGTGGGTAACCCGGAGATCTGGGCGCAGAACGCAGAGGCGACGCAGTACAACAAGGCCGTCGACGATCACAACAGCGCGCTGCGCAGTGATCCGGCCAACCTCACGAAGGGTGGCAGGCTGAAGAAGGGCCGTAAGCTCAACGACGGCATGGACGTAAAAGCGCCCGAGGCCTACGTCGGTGGCCGGTTCCGCGCGAACTGGCACATCTCTCTGGGCGTTGTCGAGAGTGTCACCTTCGACGATGTAGACCCGAGCGGTGCCGAAACCACTGCCGCACTGGTGGCTGCAATGAGCGACTTCACTGCCGGCCAGATGGCCTACATCATCAACAACTTGCCCTATGCCATCCCGCTGGAGTTCGGCCATTCCACCCAGGCCCCCGGCGGCATGGTCCGGGTCACTGTGGCTCGCTTCCAGCAGATCGTGCTAGAGGCCATCAGGAACAACCAGGTATGAGTCACGCAATCATCGCCTCGATCTATGAGGCCAAGCTGATCGCCTGGAATGCTGCCAGGTCGGAGAAGCTTAAGATCGTTTTCGAGAACACGGCGTACACGCCGGCGGCGGGCGAGACCTACATGCGAGCCTTCACTATCCCGGGCGACACGGCGAGCAACACGCTCGGCGGTGATCACCGTCTGTTCACCGGAGTGTTCCAGGTGAGCATCATTGCGCCGGCCGGCACCGGCAAGGCCAAGACGAATCCTATCGCAGCAGAACTGACCAACCTGTTCCCTCTGTACGCGCGGGACACGAAGGGCGCGGTGACCGTGGTGACAATGTCGCCAGATGACCAAGGGCCTGGCATCACAGGAGATTCCACCTACACCGTGCCGGTCTCGTTCTTGTACCGAGCCGACACGAACTGATCCCGCCCATTGGGCAAACCCAGAGACCCGCCACTGAGCGGGTTTTTTCACATCTGCAAAGAGGAAATACCCCATGGGCTACAAACTCCCGAACGGCGGCACCTTCCAGCACGCCGCAACTTACGCGACCGCACTGGCGTTCACTGCCATCAGCAACGCTGCCGAAGCGGTGGTTACCGTTGTAGGTGGCACCATCGCTGCCGGCGATATTGTTCTGCTGACGTCTGGCTGGAGCAAGCTGGATAGCAAGGTGGTGCGTGTGAAGGCAGCCACGGCAACGGCGATTACCCTGGAAGGCATCGACACTACCGACACGCAGGTCTATCCGGTCGCGGGCGGCTCCGGCACGATGCGCAAGGTGCTGACCTGGGTGCAGATCCCGCAAATCTCCGACGTGGCCTTCTCCGGAGGCGAACAGAACTATCTGGATGTGGTGTTCCTCGAGGATGACCAGGGCAAGCAGATCCCCACCGACAAATCGGCGGCAAGCATGGTGCTCACCATCGCCGACGATCCGGCCCAGGCGTTCAATAGCGTTTTGCTGAAGGCTGACGCCGGCAAGCAGATCGAAGCCGCGCGCTTGAACCTGCCAGGCAACGACACTCTGCTGTACGGCACCTACACGTCGTTCTCCAAACAGCCAGCGGTGTCCCGTAACAACCTGCTGACCCGCACCGTCAGCTTGGCGTTGCAGGCCGAGCCGACCCGCTACCTGACTGCGGTGGTTTAACCCATGGCTAAGATCCGTATTGCGCAGAACGCTACGTTCGATGCGCCGGTGCTGATTCCGATCGTCGGCAGCGCACCCGAGAAGGTCGAGTTCACCTTCAAGTACCGGGATCGCGCCGAGCTTGCCGCTCTTTTCGATGAATGGAACGAAAAGCGGAAGAAGGCACAGGCCGCATTGGGCGATAAGCCGTCATGGTCGGAAATTGTGGCTGTGGATACCGAGCAGCAGACTCAGCAGATCAAGGACCTGGTAGTCGGCTGGGGCTTTGACGACGAATACAACGACGACAACATCGTCGCATTCGTGAAGTCCTGCCAGGGTGCCGCCGAGGCTGTCGTTAAGGCTCATGAGGGCGCATATAGCCAGGCCCGCCTGGGAAACTGACCGACGCCGCCCGCGCCATGTACTCGCCAAGCGTGCCCGACGCGATTATCGGCATGTTCGGCCTTGCCCCTGGTGATCTAGTTGAGGAAGTGGAGGTCTGGCCATGCAACTGGCCGGCCTTCCTCCTTTTCAACCGCATGTCCACCCAGTGGCGAGCAGGCGCCGGCGGCGCGATCGGTCTCGACTACAGCTGCATACGCGACGTGGCCGGTTTCCTCGGCATCAAGAAAAAGAAACTCGCTGAAATCTTCCCTGACCTTCAGGTGCTGGAAGGCGAAGCCCTGCGCGTTATGGCGGAGGAAAGGGAAAACAGCCCGTGACCACGGGCACTTATTCAAGGTGAGTCGATGAACATTGCAGAACTCGGCGTCAAGATCGACTCGGCCGATGCAATCCAGGCGAAAACGAGCCTGGATGAGATGGCGAAGGCCGGCGGCCGGGCCGAACAGTCCGCCGTTTCGCTGATGAACGAAATGCAGGCGCTGGAGAAATCGCTTTCCAGCAGCGCCAAGACTACACAGGACCTGGCAAAGCAGCGTGACGCGCTGGCGAAGCTGACCAAGACCGGTGCCTATGGCGAGGCCGAGGCCGCGAAGATCTCGGCGCAGCTCGATAAGCAGCAAATCGCCCTGGCCAAGTCTGCGATGGATGAGCAGAAAGCGCTGAACAGCCTGCTGGGGGCGATTGACCCGGCCCGCGCGGCGCTGGCCAAGCTGGACACACAGGTCGAGCAACTGGGCAAACACCTGGATGCCGGCCGCATCAGCCAGGACCAATACAACACTGCCCTGGGTAAGATCGACAAGGACTACGCCAAACTCGAAAAGACCACCACCGGTTTCGACAAACTTCGCCTCGGCACCCGCCAGGCGCAGGAAAACGTAGTGCAGTTGGGCAATGCTCTCTCCTCGGGCGACTGGGGTAGCGGTGTGCGTGCGGTTGCTCAACTGGGTGCCGGCGCTGGAGCAGGCGCCGCCGGGTTGCTCGCAATCCTGGGGCCGATGGCGGTTGCAACGGCTGCTGTTGGCGGCCTCGCATATGCCTACTACAAGGGCAGCGAGGAGCAGGACAACTACAACAAATCGCTGATCTTGACCGGAAATTACGCAGGTACAAGCGCTGGCCAGCTCGCCGATGTAGCGCGTCAGGTCAGTGCAACCGTGGGTACCACTGGCGCGGCTGCCTCGGCTCTGGCCCAATTGGCTGGATCAGGCAAGATCGCGAGCGGCAGCTTCCAGGAGATCACCGAAGCAGCACTGGAGATGGAGAAGGCGACCGGAAAGTCAGTCGATTCAACCATCGCCGAGTTTGTGAAGATCGCAGACGACCCGGTAGCTGCCGCCAAGTCGCTGAACGACCAATACCACTTCCTGACAGCTTCGGTTTACTCGCAGATCGTTGCGCTGAAGGAGCAGGGCGACACGATCGGCGCTACCAAGCTGCTGACCGACACCTACGCAGACACGATCAAAGACCGATCTAGCCAGATCATCCAGAACCTAAGTCTGTGGGAGCGGGCGTGGAAAGGTGTCGGCGACGAGACCAAAAAGACTTTGGACGCGCTGAGTGATATCGGCCGTGCAGAGAGCGCTCAAAAGCAGATCACTGATCTGACTCAGAAGCTCGCTTATCTGAAATCGACGGTGGGCACTGGTTTCGAGGACGGCGACGCCAAGCAGCGCATCGCGGACATTGAGCAGGAGCTGACATTCCGCAAGCAGCAACTGGATACCGAACGGGCGATTGGATCTGCTCATCAGCTTGAGGGTGAGACTCAGAAGGCAGGTCTTGAGGCGGCAATTCGCCTGAAAGCTCAGAACGACGCAAATCTCACGCCTCTAGAGAAGCGCAACAAGCTGCAGAAGGAGTACCTGCGCGACGTTGAGGCGCTGCGGAAAGCCAACCCGAACGACGAGAACGTCACCCCTGCGGCTGTCGCCAAAGGCCTGGCCAACATCGCCGAGAAGAACAAGGACCCGAAAGCAGCTGGCACGCAAGTCGACTTGACCGGCTTCAACAACGCCAAGAACGACCTGGCGGCGATCACCGACACCTATAAAAACTACCAGAAGGAACTGGAAGCGGCGCAGAAGGCTGGCCTGCTGTCTGAGGAAGACTATCTGCTACGGCGCCAGGCGCTGATCGGCAACCAACTCGACCAAACGACAGCGGCCTACGAGGCCGAGATTGCTGCGCTGGAGGCCGCGAAGGGCAAGAAGAGTACGTCGGCCGCGCAAAGCATCCAGCTGGACCAGAAAATCGCTGACGCGCGCGCAGGCATGGTCAAGGCGCAGAAGGATGCCGATAGCCAGCTGGAGGTTCTGGCGACCAACGAGACCGGCCGCCTAGCCAAGCAGGAGAGGGCGATCAGCACTTACGTGCAGGCGCTGGGGCAGCAACAGCGGGCCTTGGAACTGGCCGGCCAGCGCGCAGTTATCGGCGTAGGGCAGGGAGATCGTCAGAACGCGCTCAGCGGCGAGCTGAACAGCCAGCAAGACCGGTTTGCTCAGCAGTCGTTGGAGTTGGCCAACCAGAAGTCCGATCCGTCCCGAAACATGTCGGAGGAAGAGTTCAAGCGCAAGTCGCAGGCGCTCGCAGACGCGAACAAGGCCGCCACCGACCAGATCCGGCAGAACTATGCGGATGTGGAGAATGCCCAGGGCGATTGGACGAGGGGCGCAACGGCAGCCTGGGATAACTACCTGGATTCGGCGCGCAACATCGCCGGGCAAACCAAAAGCCTGTTCGGCAACGCCTTCAGTTCCATGGAGGATTCCATCGTCAACTTTGCCGTGACCGGTAAGGCGTCGTTCTCGGACTTCGCCAAATCGATCCTGGCCGACATGGCGCGCATCGCGACCCGCCAAGCCAGCTCCGCGTTGCTGGGCAGTCTCGTGGGCGCGGCGGCAAGCTACCTCGGAGGTAGTGCTGCTGGCGGCGGCAATGGACTGGCTGCCGGGTCTGCTGGCGCCACATCGTCAAACCTCGGCGCCTCTTCGGCCGGCTACTCCAACACTTACTTTCCGCAAGCCAACGGTGGCGCATGGTCGGGTGGCGTGCAGCTGTTTGCCGATGGCGGCGCATTCACGAACTCCATCGTCAGCAAACCCACGGCGTTTGGCATGGCCAACGGCAAGACCGGCGTCATGGGTGAAGCTGGTGAGGAGGCGATCATGCCGCTGACCCGGACGTCGAGCGGCAAGCTTGGGGTTATGGCAATGGGCGGCGGCGGGGCTGGCGGAACGCAGATCAATGTCGAGGTACATATTGACGGCGACGGAAACGCATCGTCAACCGCTGACGCGCCTGGCTATGACCTCTTCGGCAAGGAGCTGGCGACGTTCGTTGAGCAGAAGTATCAGGAGCTGCGGAGTAGGGACATGCGCCAGGGTGGCGTGATCAACAACGCAATCAAGGGGCGATGATGGCTATCGAACGATTCACCTGGGCGACAGAGAAGGGCGCTGAGGGCGATATTGCCCAGCGCGTCCGCTCCAAGCAGTTCGGCGATGGATACGAACAGTCGGTAGAGGACGGCCTCAACAACCGGTCGCAATCCTGGCCGGTGACCTTCACCGGTTTGAAGGAGCGCATCAAGGACATCATGGCGTTCCTGGACCGGCACAAAGGGGCGAAGGGCTTCCTCTGGGAGCCGCCCCTCGGTGAGCTGGGGCTCTATAAGTGCAACGGTTACAAGCCAGTCCACCGCGGCGGCCAGGTTTACGCCATCACCGCTACTTTCCAGCAAACCTTTCATCCCTGAGATTACCGCCCATGGCACTGATCACGGACATCCAGAAACTGGAGCCCGGCGGCGAGATTCGCCTGTTTGAAATTGACGGGACCGAGTACGGCGCGGATTACCTGCGCTTTCACGGTCACGCGATTCCGCACACGCCAGAGGAATTGCTGGCCTATGAGGGCTCCGAAGAGGATCTTCCCGCAAAGTCGATTATCTGGCAGGGCCAGGAGTACACGGCCTGGCCGGTGCAGATTGAGGGTATTTCCTCCAGCAGCGACGGCACCGCCTCTCGACCCACCTTCGCCGCCGGCAACGTCAATGGGCGTGTCACTGCGCTTTGCCTGGCCTTCGAAGACATGCTCAAGTTCAAACTGACGGTTCGCGAGACGCTGGCCCAGTACCTGGACGCGGCGAACTTCCCCGAAGGCAACCCGACCGCAGACCCAACCCAGGAAGCGCTGGAGATCTGGTACATCGACCAGAAAACCAGTGAGGACGGCGAGGCCGTGGTCTGGGAGCTGTCTTCCCCTGGCGAGATCGATAACCACGGTTTGCCCGGCCGGCAGATGACAACCTTTTGCCACTGGGCCATGACCAATGGGTATAGAGGGCCGGACTGTGGGTACACCGGCACGGCGATGTTCGACGACGAGGACAACCCCACGGACGACCCAGCGCTGGACCAGTGCAAGGGGTGCCTGTCGTCCTGCAAGTTGCGCTACGGCGAGAACAACGAATTGGCCTTCGGCGGCTTTCCTGCTGTTTCCCTCATCGCCCGGAGCTGACCATGCGTAAACACATCATTGCGGCCATCCAGGCGCATGCGGCGGCCCAGTACCCGAAAGAATGTTGCGGCCTGCTGCTGGCCATCGGGCGCAAGCAGAAGTACTTCCCGTGCACGAACATCTCCACGGAGCCAAACGAAGAGTTTCGGCTCGACCCCGAGGACTACGCCGCGGCGGAAGACTTGGGTGAAGTGATCGGCATCGTTCACTCGCACCCGGACGCCACCAGCAGGCCGTCACCCCATGACTTGGCCATGTGCGAGGCCACGGCGTTGCCCTGGCACATTCTGTCTTGGCCCGAGGGCGACATGCGCACGATCACTCCAACCGATAGCACGCCGCTGCTAAGGCGTCCGTTCGTGCACGGCGCCTGGGATTGCTGGCAGGTCTGCGCTGACTGGTACCAGCGCGAATGGGGGATTGAGTTCGAAGCCTTCCAGCGAACCGATGGCTGGTGGGAAAGTGCGGAGAACGCGAGCCTGTACGAGCAGCACTACGAGGCCGCGGGCTTCGTGCGGGTGGACAAGCCGCAGCGCGGTGATCTGATCGTGATGCATGTGGGTCGGACAGTTCACCCGAACCATGCCGGGATCTACCTGGGCACTGATCCGGCGCTACCTGGCGAAGTGTCGGGCGCCTTCGGCCCCGGGCCGTTCCTGCTGCACCACCTGTATGGCAGGCCGTCCGAGATCATCGTCTACGGTGGTCCTTGGCATGACCGGACCCGTCTGATTCTCAGGCACGGAGATGCTCAGTCCAGATCGCCCAATGAGTAAATGGAAAACCCGTGATTGGTTAAATGGGTGACTTGTACCGACCCGCCTATATAAACGCGATCTCGGGCCTTTTGTTCTTCCTGTCGTGACTGGGCGCGCATCATATCGGGAGCGCATGCGGGGAACGAATTGAGGTCGATTCCCGCCTTGTCCATAAGCTCTGGCTTTACGCCAAGCCCATAATCTAAACGCTCGGATTTGAAATCCGACACAGAACGGTAAGCGAATCCATGGATTTTTCCAGAATCGTCGGAAATCCCGAAGTGATAGATCGTTGCAGTTTGGTCTTGGAGGGCGGGGACATGGCGATTCAGTTCGCTCCAGAGGGCCTGAAGCTCTTGGGTGGCATGAGCATCGACCGCATCTACATCGAGGGCAAAACCTTGGTTATTCACAAGGCCGATCCATCGACTGAAAAGCAGGGCCGATCCGGTGCCGGCAATGATCATACGGATGTGCGGGATCGAGATCGCTTTGCTGGCGAACCCTGGGGGCGTGTCGACGGAATAATGTAAAAGCGTATCCGTGGCTACGATTGCTTCGTTTTCATCCGTGTAGAACAAAAGCGAGGACATAGGGCCTCCTGGCCGACTTTGAGTTGGCGGAGGCTACTATCGCTCCCGGATCAGCCGCCACTGGCATTCCATCCACGCTGGATGCCTGGACAGGTACGCGGTACGCTCTGTGTTTTACCCAGTGAGGGAACACCATGGTCAACGCAATCTCATTCACGCTTTCGAATGGTGAAGTAGAGTCTATTCCGACTGATAGGTGCATTAAGCGCTCTGTTCTTGCTTCGAGCTTTGGAAATTGGATAGACGTCGACTATGTAATCCTCTGCCAAAATCACATCCCGATGTGGGTCGCAAAGATCGAAGATATTGCCCTTTCGAGAAAAGACGATGGAAATTTGATTTTTAAGTTCTCTGAGATCAGGGACGTCTGGGGCAAGGGAACTGATCCTAACTATGGAGCGGCATTTAAACCTCATCGGGGTGACACAGCCAACCCCAAGCTGACGACGTTTGAGGACGACTCTTTCTTCACCATTGGTGAGCTCCTGCCGTCTATCCCTCGCACTGATAGCTATGGCCCTCTGAGTATCAAAAGTGCAGCTGTCCGTCTATCCGAGACTTATGGTGTCGACCCCGACCAAGTAGAGATCATCATTCGCCATAAGCCCAGCGTAACGAAATAGTCCCGCCAAACCAAAGAGGGAATGACATGCGAATTTTGATAGCGGCTGTAGCAGTGGCGATGCTGGCGGGGTGCGCCTCCACGGCAATTTCAGTGCGAGACGCAAAGCCGGTGCCGGCTGATGAGGTTTATGCTTTCCAGACCAAGCCATCTGGCGAAAGCGGGAAAATTACTGTTGTGCGTGACTCCGGCGCCGTAGGTTCTGGCTGCGATATCGTTGTCTATGTAGATGGGCGCAAGGCTGCGAAAATTGGTACGGGTCAGCGAGCGACCTTTTATCTTCCGCCAGGCTCGCCAAATATAGGCGCCGGCCTCGCCGGATCAGGTCTCTGCGCAGGTGCCGCAATCCGCACCATCGCAGCAACGGTGCAGCCAGGTAAGGAAAGCCTTTATCGAATCAGCGGAGATATGGCCGGTTTCTACATTGGACCCTATGTCGACTACAACTGAAAAACGAAAATCATAAAGCCGCCTCCGGGCGGTTTTTTATCGCCTGGAGAAAAAGATGCATGCGTCAGCGATCAACTACCAACCGATGACAACAATTCGTCTGCACGGGCAGTTACGGCAGTTCGGGAAGTCTTTCAGGCTCGCCGTGAAGTCACCGGCAGAGGCAATCAAGGCGCTGTGTATCCAGATCCCCGGTTTTGAGCGCTTCCTATCAAACGCCAAGTCGCGAGGGCTGGAATTCGCTGTATTTCGCGACAAACGCAACATTGGTGAGAAGGAGTTGAGCTACAACGGTGCCGGCGACATTCGTATTGCCCCCGTGGTAGTGGGCAGCAAGCGCGGCGGCGTGCTTCAGACCATCGTCGGCGCGATCCTGATCGTTGTCGGTGTCATCTTTTCCGCTACACCCTTCGGTACGCCACTGATTGGCGCGGGTATCGGCCTTGTAGCCGGTGGCGTGATCCAGATGCTCAGCCCCCAGGCCGGCGGACTCAAGACAAGCGCAGCGCCCGAGAACACCCCCGGCTACGCCTTCGGCAGCGCGAAGAACACAACGGCCTCCGGCAATCCTGTTTCACTGTGTGCAGGCCGGCGACGCTGGGGTGGTGCGATCATCAGCGCCGCCATTTACGCCGAAGACCAGATGTAGCCAACACCCGAAAAACTGAAGCCGCCCAAGAGGCGGTTTTTTTATGCCTGGAGAAAAGCATGGGCGCAGCACGCAAGATCGATGTTTATGGTGCCAAGGGCGGTTCCGAGAAGCCTAAAACCCCAACCGAGGCACCAGACAGCCTGCGTTCCGTCGCCATTGCGAAAATGCTCATTGCGGTGGGTGAGGGTGAGTTTGACGGTGCCCCCACCGCCAAAGACATCTTTCTCGACAACACACCGCTGCAAGACCCGCAGGGAAACATGAACTTCCCGAACGTGAAATGGGAGTGGCGCAGCGGGGCTGTGGATCAGTCCTATATTCAGGGCATCCCATCGGTCGAGAACGAAACTACCATCAGCACCGAGCTCCGCAGCGGAACGCCGTGGGTTCGAGCGATTACCAATACCCAGCTCTCAGCTGTACGAGTGCGCTTTGCCTGGCCTGCGCTCCAATCGGTGGACGCCGGCGGCAACATCAACGGTTACGCGATCGGCTATAAGGTCGAGTTGGCAACGGATGGGGGAACTTACCAGGAGGTTTTGAACGAGGCAGTATCCGGCAAGACCACCAGCCTGTACGAGCGAACCCGCCGCATCAATCTGCCTCGCGCGACAACCGGGTGGCTGCTGCGCATCACTCGACTGACTGCAAACCAGAACAACAACAAAATCTCGGACACCATGCAGATTGCCGGCTTCACCGAGGTGATCGACGCGAAGATTCGATACCCGAACACCGCGCTGCTTTACATCGAGTTTTCCGCCGAGCAGTTCCGCAGCATCCCTGCGGTAACGATCGAATGTGATGGGCGGAAATGGCAGGTGCCGAGCAACTACGACACCAGGTCGCGAACCTATACGGGCGTCTGGGACGGAACATTCAAAGAGGCCTGGACCGACAACCCTGTTTGGCACACTTACGGCATCACCACGAACGACCGTTTCGGCCTTGGCCGTCGTATCAAGCCGTGGATGGTGGACAAGTGGGAGCTCTACCGCATCTCGCAGTACTGCGACCAACTGGTGCCGGACGGGAAGGGTGGCCAGGAGCCGCGATTCATTTGCAATCTGAATCTGCAGAGCAAAGCCGACGCCTGGTCGCTGCTGCGTGATATCTCGGCCGTCTACCGGGGCATGACTTACTGGGCCCAGGGCCAGGTATTCACCCTGTCGGATATGCCGCGCGCTACCGACTTCGACTTTGCCTACACCCGGGCGAATGTCATCGATGGCAAGTTCACCTACTCGAGCGCATCGGAGCGCACCCGCTACACGCGGGCGCTGATCAGCTACGACAACCCGGGGAACAACTTCGACACTGACGTCACAGCTGTGACCGATGCCAAGTTGCAGCGGCGCTACGGTGACAACCCGCTGGAGATAAGCGCTATTGGCTGCACCCGCGAATCCGAGGCCCAGCGCCGGGGCAAGTGGGCGCTGCTCACGAACTCCAAGGATCGGGCGGTTACCTTCAAGGTCGGCCTCGACGGGTGCATCCCGCTGCCTGGATACGTGATCCCCATCGCAGACGAACTGCTGGCCGGCCGGCCGGTGGGCGGGCGTATCTCAGCGGTGACCGGCAAGGTCATCACCCTGGACCGCGATACCCAGGCCAAGCCCGGCGACAGGCTTATCCTCAACCTGCCCGACGGCAAGTGCGAGGGCCGCACCGTGCAATTGGTCAGTGGGCGCCAGGTCACCGTGACCGTTGCCTACTCCGTGCCGCCTGAGCGCGAACTGGTGTGGGCGCTGGACGCTGACGACCTGGCCATCCCGCTTTATCGCGTTGTGAGCGTGGCGCGGCCGGAGCCTGGGGTGTTCGAAATCTCTGCTGTGCAGTACGACCCGAGCAAGTTCGATCACATCGACACCGGCGCCCGGCTGGAAGAGCGGCCAATCAGCGTTGTGCCTATCACCGTAGTACCGGCGCCGGCGAGCGTCGACATCACGTCGAACTACTCCGTGGATCAGGGCCTGGCGATCAGCACCATGAACATCTCATGGCCTGCCGTGGCGGGCGCTGTCGCGTATGACGTGGAGTGGCGAAAGGACAGTGGCAACTGGATCAAGCTGCAGCGTACGGGCGCGACGAGCGTTGATGTCACCGGCATTTACTCGGGCGCCTACCTGGCCCGGGTGCGCTCGGTGAGCGCCTTCGAGATCTCTTCGATCTGGAAGAACTCCAATCTGACCAACCTGGAAGGGAAGGTTGGATTGCCGCCGGCGGTAGCGTTCCTGTCCACCAGCAGCGAACTGTTCGGCATCGGTTTGAAAGTTGGTTTTCCACCAGGTGCAGAAGATACCCAGCGCACCGAGCTGTGGTACGGCCAGGCCAATGACCTGTCCGTGGCATCGAAACTGGCAGACCTGGCCTACCCCCAGTCGGATTACAGCATGCAGGCCCTAAAGGCCGGCGCGCAGTTCTTCTTCTGGGCGCGCCTGGTGGACCGGACTGGGAATATCGGGCCGTTCTATCCAGTCGGCAACGGTGTAATGGGAATGGCCAGCGCCGATGCGGCGCCGGTGCTGGACCTGATCGCCGGCCAGATCGGGCGCACGGAGCTCGGCCAGGACATCACGGATGAGATCGACAAGATCCCAGGCTTGCAGGCGCAGATCGATGCGCTTGATGGGCTGTCGGCCTACGACCCTGAGTCTGTCTACCTCGAAGGCGACCTGGTGGTGGTTGGCAAGCGGATCTACCAGGCCACGCAGTTAGTGCCGGTCGATACTTCGCCGCCGAACGCTGCGTACTGGGTGGACGTGGGCCAGGTGCTTGTCACTGCCAACGGACTGGCGCGCCAGGTTGAGATCAACACCACCAGCATCACCGAGCTGGATGGAGTGGTCACGGCGGCCGCGTCGAGCCTTCAGGCTTTGCAGGCGGCATATCGGGATGACACCGGGGAGGGCGACCTCGCAGATGCGCTTCAGGGCTACAACGCTTCGGCGAGCTTTGCGCAAGAAGTGAAGACGCGCGCCTCGCAGAATGCGGCCATGGTGCAGCGGCAGACCGAGCTCACTGCTGAGGTGGGCGACGTCAGTGGCTCGGTGAGCGAGCTTGAAAGCGTGGTGGTTACGGATCGCGAGGCGACTTCTCAGGCAATTCAGCAGGTCAGGGCAGAAATCGGAGAGACTTCGGCGGCCGTGCAGGTCGTGAGCGAGGCCCAGGCCGATACCGACGGCAAGTTCAAAACGATGTACTCCGTGAAGATGCAGGTGAATGCCGACGGCCAATTGGTTGCTGCCGGCTTTGGCTTGGGTATCGAGCAGGATGAAGAAGGTGTGCTTCAAAGCCAGTTCCTCGTGAGTGCCGATCGTTTCGCCATTGTCAGCACGTTGGCCGGAGGCCAGGTGTTCACGCCGTTCACGGTGCAGGATGGGCAAGTCTTCATGCGCTCGGCCTTCATCCAGGACGGCAGCATCACCATGCTGAAGATCGGACAGGCGCTGCAGTCCGACGATTACGTTGCGGGGGTAAAAGGCTGGCGTCTTGATAAGGCGGGCAACCTGGAGTTCAACGGACCCGCACCTGGTGGTGGGCGCCTGACGATGACCAATCGCGCGATCAAGGTCTATGACGAAAACAACGTTAAGCGCGTACAGCTCGGAGATCTGACGGCATGAGCTTTGGGATGAGAATTTGGGGGCCAACAGGGAAGTTGGAACTGGATGAGAACTCATTCACCGTGAGGATTGTTTATTCTGCAGTAGTTGCATTCATCACAGGAGGTGAGAGGTACATCAATATTTCTATCCCTGGCGTGTCGCCAGCAACACACTCCGCAGTCTGTATCCCGATCGGCGCTTACCCCCAAGACCCAAATGCCCAAAACAACTACGCAGTTCAGTACGAGCCAGCGGTTTACTCTGGCGGGGTGACAGTTTGGTTCGGCAATCGTACCGGGGCAGTTAATGCAATTAATGGACTTGGTCCTCAGCGGTTGTTAGTTATGAAGGATAGGTAGATGACATTCGGCTTGACGTTTACCAACAATAACGACGTGGTAACGCTCGACTCTGAGTTCTCCAGGCTTGTGATTGTACAGTCTGGCAGATACTCGGGTGGCGCCGTATTCTCCCCCGCCATTACAACGACTGAGCCTCCTTTGGTATTTGTCCGTCCAGACGGTAGCACTACCTTCCAGTACACCACCATCAGTGGCGGACCGGGAAATTGGACTGGGTTTTCATTCTTGTCTTCAGGTGCTGGTAATTACTTTTGTGCCGCCTTCAAATCGCGTGAGCTTGCAAAATATGGTCTTCGGCTATGGGATGGCGCCTCCAATTTACTATTCGATAGCGGAACCCCCTGTGCGCAGTTCACACGGACAATTACCAGTTGGACATATACGGGTTCGAGTCAGACGGGGCAGGGTACGACCAGATCTAATTGGACAGCATATTCTCCATTAGATACTGGAGATTACATGCTTATAAATAATGTGGGCATGGATGTAGGGGGCAATTCGACGAGAGCAGCAAAGCTATATGTTGTGTGGAATTACGGCACTAATAGACTTGAGCCTTACATTATTGGTGTAAATAACTCGGTCAGTTTCTTCATTCCTATTGTATTTGCCAAGCCTATTTCTTAGGGGATTTATATGACCTGGTACAAAACAGGCACAGTTGCTGTGACACCTGGCAGCAATGCCGTGCTCGGCACCGGCACATCCTTCATCGCGAACGCTCGCGTCGGTGATGCGTTCCGCGGGCCTGACGGTGAGTGGTACGAAGTCATCAATATCGCCAGTAATACGGCGCTCTCGATTGCGCCAGATTACCAGGGCCTTGCTGTGACCGCGGGCGGCTACTCCCTCGCGCCGATGCAGGGTTACGTCAAAGACTCAGCTGACGCGTTGCGAGCCGCCACCAAGGTGATCGCCAGTGGCGTTGCTGACATGCAGGAGCAGGTTGCGGCTGCAACCGAGGCGGCACAGTCAGCAGGGCAGTCGAAGGCTGTGGCCACTGAGCAGGCGGACATCGCAACCGCTGCCGCTGTGGCATCCACCGACAACAAGAACGCCGCGCAACTGGCGGCTCAGCAAAGCCAGAACTCGGCCCAGGCGTCCGGTGAGGCTGCCGAACGGTCTGAAACAGCGCGTGATTCTGTTATCCAGTCGGAGCAAGCGGCGGCAGCTTCGGCGGCTGCAGCTAAAGACTCAGCAGATCGCGCTGAGGAGGTCACTGAAGGTAAAGCAGCAAGCGGTGATAATAACGACATCACTTCGCTTCTCGCGATTACTACGGACGGATTCGACAAGCTGCGTCAAGGCATCGCAACTATGGTCGGCGCCACGGCAACTGTCGCGGGCAAAAAGGGGCTGGTTCCCGCTGCTGTTTCTGGCGACCAGGATAAGTTTCTAACTGCGGGAGGCGTATACAAGGAAGCAGGCGGAGGAATTCCTGTTGGATCTATCGTGCCATGGTCCGTTTCTCGGGCGACAATACCTGCCGGTTGGATTGCCCGTGATGGCCAACTGCTCAATCGGGCCGATTGGCCTGATCTTTGGGCGCTGGTTTCTGCAAGCTCAGTGACGGATGCCGTTTGGCTTGCGTCGCCTTACACGTCCCGCGGCAGGTATTCCAGCGGCGATGGATCGACCACATTCCGCATGCCGGACACCAATGCGAGGCACGCCGACGGCAACACGACTGCGGCCATGGTATTGCGGGGAGATGGCAAGAACTCGGCGGGCACGCCAGGGTTGCACCAGACAGACCAGTTGCAAAATATTACGGGCTCGGTTGTCTCAAGCTCGGTGGCAATGATCAATCCTACGGATGCAACCGGAGCGTTTGTAGGAAATGCCGTTTCTGTAGGAGCCCGCCCATCGCCAGTTTCGGCGGCTGGGTATACATGGGGATTTGACGCATCTCGTGTTGCCCGCACAGGCACTGAAACACGTGGATCAAACGAAACCGTTATCTGGTGTACGGTCGGGGCGGGCAAGGCGGTAAACCCAGGATCGGTAGACGTGACGGCGCTGGCTACGACGGTGAGTAATCAGTCGAGTCAGATTCAGACTTTGGATACCTCTCTGGGGTTTGCGTATGTGTATCCAAATGGCGGTAACGAAGCATCCCCCGCCGTAGTTGCTGTATCTACCCAGTACACCAACCCAAACCCGTTTCCGGGTCATCCGGTAATTTGCGAAGCACAAGTGCTGCATGCTGGAGAGTGGGTTTCACCTGGATGGTATGGCAATAACAGCAGCGCATCAGGCGTACGGTCGGCACAGGGTGTGGACGCTATCAGGACCTCTACAGGGCTTGGCTCTCTTCTGATCGGGTATCAGTGGGGTGGGGGCTCAACATCATCAAACACGGGTTCTGGTGTGTCGTCTTTGCCTTGTCGCGTGCGCGTATGGAGGGTTAAAGCATGAGGGTTTTTGCAAAGGTTGGTGAAAGTTTCCAAATCGTTGACGAGACCGGAGGTGATTCTCCTGATGGATACATCCTGATGTCGGAAGCCAGGCCTGATGGAGAAAATACACTCGATTACACAGCCCAGGTAGACGGTACATGGAGCGTCACACTGGAAACGCGAAACGCCAAATTGGCACCAACCGAAAACGCTTGGCGTGATTCGGAAATGCCAAAGGCCCAACAGAACGTAACGGCCATTGAGTACGGCGAGGAGGGCATCCCCGGCACCGCGCAGCAGTGGCAGAAATACTGGCTGGCCCTGCGCAAGTGGACTGACACCAACCCCGACTTTCCAGATAGCAGCAAGCGTCCAGTGGCGCCAAGCTGATCGCCACAAGAACACCGTCACCCGCCATGAGCGGGTATTTTTTTGCCTGGAGAAAAGCATGCCGATCACTGAGCAGCAGTTGCTGCAGATTCTACCGAACGCCGGCCGCCAAGCCGGCGTTTTTGTTCCTGTGCTCAACGCCGCCATGGGCAAGTATGGGATCGTTACCAATCTGCGTATCGCCGCATTCATCGCCCAGGCCGGGCATGAGTCAGGCCAGTTGCGCTACGTGCGTGAGATCTGGGGGCCGACGGCGCAGCAGGCCGGCTACGAAGGCCGCGTTGACCTTGGCAATACCGTGCCGGGTGATGGCTCCAAATACCGTGGGCGGGGCCTGATCCAGATCACGGGCCGTGCGAACAATGCGGCTTGCGGCGAGGCGCTGGGCCTGGACCTGATCAATCAACCCACACTGTTGGAACAGCCGCAGTACGCTGCGATGTCGGCGGCCTGGTTCTGGTCTACGAAAGGCCTGAACACGCTGGCGGATCAAGGCGAGTTCGTGAAGATCACCCGTCGCATCAATGGCGGCCTGAATGGGTTGGCCGACCGTCAGGCGCTGTACGAGAAGGCACTGAAGGTGCTGGCATGACGCCCGGGCAGATCCTGGCCGCGATACTGCTGGCGATGGTGATCAGCGCCGCGGGCACCTGGCAGGTGCAGGACTGGCGCTTCGGGAAGTTACTGGCAGAGCAGGGCGCCCAGTTTGAGGCTGACCTGACCTCAATCGGCAATGCCGCAGCGGCGGGGGCTCGCGCCGAGCAGGACAAGCGCTTGGCCACAGAGCAGAAGCTCGCCGCCCAAGACCAACAACACACCAAGGAATTATCCGATGCCCAACGCAGCCAGGCTCTTCTGCGCGATCGCCTTGCCACTGCTGATGTGCGCCTGTCAGTCCTCCTTGCCGAGGATCCAGCCATTGGCTGCAACGTGCCTACCACCCCCGGCGCCGTCGGCGTGGTTCATGCTGCCCGTCGAGCCCAGCTTGACCCAGCGCATGCTCAACGAATTATCGCCATCACCGACGCAGGCGACCAAGGACTGATCGCGCTACGGGCGTGTCAGGCTTACGTCAGAGCGATAAGTCCCTTGACCAAAAATTAACCCCGAAAAAGCGAAGCCCCGGCATTTTAGCCAGGGCTTCTGAATGGACTGAGGGAATCGAACCCCCGACGCGCGGATTTCAAGGCCGCCGCTCTACCAACTGAGCTAAATCCCCATTTACCGTGCAAGACGGAGTAGCAAAACTATAAGTAAGGCAAAGTGCCACTGTCAACCTGATCGCTCAATTAAGCTCGAGCCCTTGTTCTTCACATTGCCAACGGCACTGTCGACCTTGAACCACTCAAAAACATCCGACGGCTCACCCTGGTGCAGCACCATCTGTTCTGCGCGTTCCTTCGACGTGGCAGGGTCCAGCCATTCCCGCGCGAACTCTGGCGTCAGCACTACCGGGCGCCGGTCGTGGATGTCCACCATTCCGCCGGCGCTGTCGGCGGTGATGATCACGAAGCCGTCATGCTCGCCTGGGCCTTCATCGCTGTCGGGCAGTTGGCCTATGGCGGCGCACAGCACGGGCTCGCCATCCCACCGGCGTATTAGGTAGGGATGTTTCTTCGGTCCACCTTCGTCCACCCACTCAAACCAGTTATCGATCGGCGTGATTGCCCTGTGTGGCCAGATCGCCCTGAAGAACGGGGCGTGGGCCACCTTCTCGACGCGGGCATTAATCGGCGCTGCGCGGTCCTTGGCCCAGTGCGGCCGCCATCCCCATCGCACCAGGTCGGCATGCAGCAGATCGCCCTGCAGGTGGAGCAGGGCGACTTGGGTTGTCGGGGCGACGTTGTAGCGCTCGAGCGGCAATTCACCGACGGAGTTCGCCAGTGCATTGGGCATGCTCAGCGCTGCAACGAAGTCGTGAATGCCGCTGTACTGGGAAAGTCTTCCGCACATGGCCAAGCCCTCAATCTGAAACCTGAGCTTAGACGATGGTTTTCGGGCGGGACATCAGGTCGTTCAGCATCCCGCGCAGCCTCTCGACTTCGCGCACGTTGACTCTTTCTGATGTTGTGAGGGTGTCGATCTGCTTACGCATGACCGCTGCTTCGGCGCCGCGCTGCCTTAGATATCCTGAGAATTCGTCTTTCTTTGCCTGCGCTTCAGCCAGCATCGCGACCAGGCCGAAGATGTCCGCCCTGGCCTTGCGTAGCTGCAGGTTAAGTTCCTTGATCTCATTCTCCAGTAAGCGGGCGTGCTGTTTGTGCATTTCGAGAGGCGTGGGTATCCCAAGCCACCCGCAGGTGTCTTCGTCGATGTTCATGGGGTGTGATTCCGAATGCTGTATGTACATACAGTAATCGAGGCGCGGTAATGCGCTAGTCGTTCGCCGACGAACTGCACGTTTACCCGACGATCAGTCAGGCGCCATGAGGACGGCCAGAGTCAGCTTGATGAACTCTTCGTTCTCGTCGATCGTATGCAGAGCGCCGCGTATGTTCTCAGCCACATCAGCGGATCCGCGCTGCTCGACCCAGTTAGATAGCTCCATGATGGAAGCCTCAAGGGCTAGCTGGTTTTCGTACAGTTTGGAGAGCAGGGAAGGGAGCAGGTCTGAGTTGGGCATCGGCGTTCCTCTGGTGGAGTGAACAGCTTAGCATTTGACGCGTGGGAGCCCACTCAACGTTATGAATGTCCGCTCTAGACCCAAAACAGTCAGCTAAATCCAATATGGTTATCTTCTTTAGACCGTTTCAGTGCTGGATAACGACTGTCAGGAGCAAATGGAGCGGATTTTTCTTATCGTGCTGGGCGGGTTATCGACTGAAGTTAGGATGATACGCACAGCCATAACCACACCTACGAGAACGGCGGCAAGACCTGACACTTCTATAGGCGTTGGCAACCGGCTATGAAACACCAAGCCGAGTATCGTAGCGAACAGCGATTCAAGGGAGATTAGTTGCCCGGAAAGCACCATGGGAAGGCGACGAGACGCTGCGTTCCACGCCCAGGCCCCAACTAGTGAGGACGTCACTGCAATAACGAAGCCCCAGACGTACAGATTTCCTGCCAGGGAAACACTGAAACCAAGGGTTGGCAGCTTGAGAAGGTCGAGTGCTTGCACAACCGGTAACAAGCACAAGGTGCCCATTCCTGCGCCCGCCATCATGAGACCTGTCCAGATACCTGACGCATTGCCGCGGAGTTTTCCTAGGGCACTCTGGTTCAGCAAGCTGAATACGAGCCACAAGACAACGGCACTGATCGAAAAAACCAACCCCATAAACCACGAACCGTCGCCGCTCACGGGTTGATTGATACTGCTGATGTTCGACAGTAAAAGCCCACCCGTCAAAAAAGTCAGCGGTATTGTCAGTCTGCGCCATTGAATCGTTTTTTTCTTAGCGTTGCTGAGCAGTGCAAGCAAGACGGGCACCATTCCAATAAACGCTGGAGTCAGCACTGGCCCGCCAAAAATGACACCTGCGGCAATACAGGTGCTGTATCCGAGGTATCCGATAACACCCAGACTTGCGGCGAGAAACTGCTGATCGCGACGCAGGAGCCGAAGTTGGGTTCGATAGAGCATCACGACACCCACACCCAGCGCACCGGCAATCAGAAACCGAATGACCAACAAATCGTAGATGTTGTAGGGGCCGGTGACGTAAGGCGCCACGAAATTCAGAGCCCAGCTCAGGGTCGCGACCACGGCAAGGGTCACTCCGGTGATGATGTTTAAGTGAGCAGTGGCCATCAGACGTATCCGTTAGGTGTTTAGCCCATGTTGCACAGCGTCAAGGGTATGCTACAAACGAGTTCTCAGTCTTGGATGCATAACGTCTGATTATGAATACGCTTGGAAAGTCATTGCCGCCGCTTGCCAGTTTGCTGCCCTTCGAAGCTGCTGCTCGACTGGAAAGCTTTTCAAAGGCCGCCGATGAATTGCACATCACGCAAGCGGCGATTAGCCGCCAGATCCGTGGGCTTGAAGAGAATCTCGGATTGAAGCTTTTTTGCCGCCGCAACCGCGCAGTATTTTTGACGCAGGAGGGGCGCGAGCTAGGCCGCGTCGTGAGTACCGCCTTGCAAAGTATCAGCGATAGTGCCGTCACCCTTCGTAAATCACCTCGCAAAAACCGTGTCGTTTTACTGTGTCAGCTGTGCGAAGCGTTCTATTGGCTAATGCCGCGTCTTTCGACGTTCCACCAGCTACACCCGGAAATCGAGATCCAGGTCGCGACGTCCACTAGACCGCTGACGGAATTCAATGATCATTTTGACGTGGCCTTACAAAGCACCGGACGCCCCAGCGGCTTGCATGTTCTGGCGTTCACCGCCGCTGATGAAGTGTTTCCAGTGTGTAGTCCCGATTACCTGACTGCCCGACAGTCGCTCGATATCAGCGATCTTCGCCTCCATACGCTATTACACCATCGCACCACGCCACCGTACTTCATGGAGTGGGATAGCTGGCTGCAGGCGTTTGGACAAACATCAGATGGTTATCCCCAGGGCTCGGTGTTTGATAGTTACCCCTTAATGCTCCAGGCCGCCGTCGAGGGGCACGGCATTGCAATGGGGTGGCGCAGAACCACCGCGAGGCTTCTTGAAAGCGGTGCGCTGGTGAGACCTTGCGCAGAAAGTGTCCCTTTAGCTGATGCGATATCCGTTTTTAGACGACAGGGAGGGGAAGATCGGCTTGAGGTGGGCGCGCTGATCGGGTGGCTAGAGGAGGAATTACGTAGTGAAAGATGACAGCTCAATTAACCTATTTGTGACGTTGGAAAACGACCGCTTTTGGCCGAACGCGGCCGTACGATATACCTCATGAAGCGTGGGCAGTTTAGTAATTTGTGTTCGGTCGGCTGGACGCCGGGGGAGGTTGTTATGCATTTGCGGCATGGCCTGGAAATTTCCCGCTGGGACCAGGTCTGGAACCAACGGGTGCATTTCGGTGCGTTACGGGTGATTACTCATGCCGACTTGGCCCAGCAAACACTGATCACCGCTAATCACCATGATGCGTTTCATACCGCATGGTGATGTTAGCTGTGGAGATCAATTACTTTACCTATCAATGGGTTGCGAGCGTGGCGGCAGGAGCCTTCAGGCATGCATCAACAGCGACATCAAGGCGCGAAACCCGGTCGCTGAGCAAAAAATGGGGGATGTGTGTTGGAATTTGGCGCGCATTGTCGCATATGTCAGGCGACAGTTGTATGGCAGGCGAAAGATGCTTTCACCAAGGTCTCCGGCATCGCCAGCCAGACCAGCGCCAAGGCCACCGCAGCCACGCCCGCGAGGGTCAGGAACGCCGCGTTGTAGCCAGCCTGTTGCACCACCAGGCCGGCCAGGCTGCTGCTCAATGCCGCGCCCAGGCCAAAAACAGTCGACAGCGCGCCCAGGCTGACGTTGAAGCGTCCGGTACCCTGGGTCAGGTCCTTGACGATCACCGGGAACAGCGCGCCGAAGATCCCTGCGCCGATGCCATCGAGCATCTGCACTGCCACCAGCCAGTAGGGGTCGTTGGACAGCGTATAGAGCATTGCGCGCAAGGGCAGAATCAGGAAACCGGCGAGCAGCAGCGGCTTGCGTCCCCACACATCGGCCTTGAGGCCCACCAGCCACGCCATTGGCACCATCACCAATTGCGCCGCGACGATGCAGGCCGACGTCAGTGGTGTGGCCATCTGCAGGTTGATTTGCGCCAGCTTCTGGCTGACCAACGGCAGCATGGCGGCATTCGCCAGGTGAAACAGCGCACAGCAAATGGCAAACACCAGCAGGGGGCGGTTGGCCAACAACACGCTAATGCCAGACGGCTGTTCGTGGTCATTGGTGTGGGCCGGGTCGAAACCACGGGCGACCTCGTGGTCGATCGCCTTCGCCGAGACGCAACTGACCGCAACGATACTGGCTGCCGCCATAAACCCCATCAGGTAAAACACCACCACCGGACCAAACAGATACGCCAGGCCCCCGGCCAGCAACGCGGCCACGGCATTGCCGGCATGATTGAAGGTCTCGTTGCGCCCGGTGCGGCGAGTAAAGGCGCGCGGCCCGGTGATTCCCAGAGAGATGGCAGAGATGGCGGGGGCGAAGACCGAGGCAGCAATGGCGCTGGCCGCCTGGGTAACGGCCACCAGGCTGAAAGAACTCACAAATGGCAGCAGCAGGCAACTGACCGTCACCAAAATCGCCGCCACTGCAATCACCGCACGCTTACTGCGCGTGCGATCAATCAGTGCGCCCGCCGGACCTTGAGTGATCAGCGCGGCAATCCCCGCCAGCGTCATGACCACGCCGATGCTGGCCGGGTCCCACTTGTGTACCGCCAGCAGATAAATCGCCAGGTACGGACCGAGGCCGTCGCGCACATCTGCCAGAAAGAAATTCAGGCCGTCCAGGGATAGGGTATTACGCAGATCGGAGGGCTTGGCCATGGCGCGGTCTTCGCAGAGGGTGTTCAACGGCTGAACACTGCATGGCGTAGTGACCTGCAAGGTTTGCGTTAAGTTTCGTACGTCTTCCGGGGTTTTAATCCGCAAGCTCTTGGCTTATTTTCAGTCCCTCGCTGTAACAATTATCTGGAGACGCAATGGACATGCCCTCAGCTCAGCAGGCGATCACCTCTAACAAGGATGCCTGGGACCAATCCGCCGGCCTGCACAAGACCACCGACACCTGGAACGCGCTGCTCAGCCGGGTCGGCGCTGCGGATTTTTCCTGCCTGGACCCCACCATCACCGGCTTGCTGCACGACATCGGCGTCGCGGGCAAGGACGTGGTGCAACTGTGCTGCAACAACGGTCGCGAAAGCCTCTCACTGTTCGGCCTCGGCGCGCGTTCGGTAGTGGGAGTCGACCAATCCCGGGCGTTTTTGCAGCAGGCCCATGAGTTGGCTGCGGTTTCTCCGCACAGCCCGGAATTTATCGAAAGCGATATTCACCAGTTGCCGCACCATCTGCACGGGCGATTTGATATTGCCCTGGTGACCATCGGTGTGCTGGGTTGGATGCCGGATGTGGCACTGTTCATGCATCATGTCGCCGACACCTTGAAGCCTGGCGGCACGCTGGTGATGTATGAAACCCATCCGTTCCTGGAGGTGTTCGACCCCCGCGCGCAAAATCCGCTGCTGCCCGCCCATTCGTACTTCCAGCGTGAGCCGTTTGTGCTGCAGGAGTCGATTGTCTATGAAGGGCAGGGCGAAGTGGCCGGGCCGACCTCCTATTGGTATGTGCATACGCTGGGGGATGTGGTCAGTGCCGCGATTGACGCGCAGCTGCAGATCAACCACCTGCAGGAATACGCCCACTCCAATCGCGAAGAACTCTACGACCAGTACGAGCACCAGCCTGCGCAATTACCCCTGTGTTTTACCCTCGCCGCGACCAAGCGTGCGCCCTGAGTCGGGGCTTTCCGACCGGCCAAAAAAAGCCCGCGAGGAGAGGCGGGCTAAGGGAATCACTGGAGTAGGTAGGCTTCACCCTATAGACCCGCAAGTGAAGGCTTTGTGAAAATGCTGTCGCAAGTTCGGATGAACCGGGGTCAAGTACGGCGTACGAAAGTGCGCATGGTTTGACCTGGGCCAGTACTGAACGAGAGGGGCCTGGGCATACTTTCATCTGCGGCAATAAACACAAACTCATCCCCTTCGAGGCGATAACTGGCGGGCAATTGCTTGCCGGCATCCTCTCCCATGGAGTCCACCCAGGTAATGCTCTTGGGAGACGTGGTGCTGTCCAGGGAAAACCGTCCAGCCAGCAACACCTCGCCACTGACGGTCTTCACTTCGAAGTGCTCGCCGGTAATCGTGGTGATTGCTCCAGGAGCGGTGTGGGCGTCGGGGGGATTGAGCACGCCGTTGTCTTCGAGTGAGGTCTGCTCCCAGGCACCTTGCAGGGCTAGAAAATCCGGGTCTGAAATGGATGACATACAAATTCCTTTTTGCTGAAGGACCAATCGCTGATCGTTAGGGACAATGTGGCAGGTTTGCGTACCAGAAGCTTAACCGCGTGTAGGAATTGTCTTATTTTTCAGGTTTAAATGTAATTTTTCCTTTCCCGACAGGCAATTAGCGTTACTTTGCCTGGCCGCCGGGTAACGTCTCGTAACGGACCGTCTATGCTCCGGGTGTCTGCCAGTCATGACACCCGGGTAACTGAAATGAAACGTCACGCCGTCAGGTGTGAAGGTTCAATCAATTGGGTGGTCCCTCTGCCGGCAGAGGGCCATGTGTATCGTGTGCCCGGACGTTGCCCCCTGTTTATTCAGTCGTTATCCAGGTTTGATTTTTTGGGCACTGGATTTCAACTCATCAGGGTGTATGAATCTTGAATAACACTCCCCAGCTTCATCAACATTTACCGTCGGACGAGATTGATCTATTTGAACTGTTTCACGCGATCTGGAAGCAAAAGAAACGGGTCATCGGTTGCACGATTCTGGCGGGCCTTCTGGGAGTAGGCTACGCGTTTCTGGCACCGAGGGTTTACCAGGTGAGCAGTGTGCTTCGGCCTGCAGCGATCAATGAATTGGATGCCCTGAATCGCTCTGACGTCTACCGGCTGCCGCCCGCCGAGGCATTGGCCAAGGTGGGCATGCAATTGGACTCTTACGAGGCCCGCCTGGGTTTTTTCCGGGCTAACCCGGCACTGTTCGAAGCGTTCCAGCGTCCAGGGCGAAGCCTGGAGCAGAGCTTTGAAGCGTTCAATCGCAATGCCATCAACCTGATGTTGCCGGATCCGAAGAAATCCGAACCCCTCAACAGTTCGATCCGGGTGGAGATGCAGTACCCCACGGGCATTGACGGCGTGGCGATTCTCAACGGATTCGTCGACTACGCGATTGCGCAGGAGCGCAGCCAGGTGGGCGCGGATTTCAAGGTGATCGTCAACAACCGTCTCAATGAGCTCAAGGGCAAAATTGACGCGGCGCGGGGCAATTACGAAACCGCCAAGGCGGCGAAAATCGCCAGGCTTTTGGAGGACGATAAGGTCAAGCGCGCACGACTGCAGGACGAACTCAGCGCCTTGCACTTGCAACTGAAGATGGAGCGTACCAGTCACCTGGCGGAACTCGACGAGGCGATCTCGATTGCCAGGGCTGTCGGCATCCGGACTCCCACTGCGCCCTCGGCCATGGGCGCTGATGCTTCCGGTAGATCCAGCCAGGTCATGCGCACCGTGGTGACCAACCAGAAGCTGCCGCTGTATTTCATGGGCACGGAAGTCCTGGAAGCTGAGCGCAAGGCACTGCAACGGCGTACCAACGATGATTTCACCAACAGTCGTGTCGCCGAGATCAGCAAGGAACTGCGCATGCTTGATGTGAATCGTGAGGTCGAGGTGCTCAACGATCGCAAGAATGAGGATATATTCCTGCAGAACGTGGAGCCCTTGTGGGCAGAAGAGGCCCGGCTGCGCAGCCTCAACATCGACATGAGTACGTTGAAATTGGTGACGGTGGACCGCCAGGCCCAGGAACCGCTGAACCCGATAAAACCCAAGGGCGCGTTGATTATCGCCCTTAGCGTGGTGGCCGGGCTGCTGCTGGGTATATTGCTGGCATTGATTACCCACTTCGCGCAGGTGCGACGTGAAAACGGGCCTTTTTCGGTGACCGCCGATCGCCGTCTCCCGCTGCGCTAGCACGGGCCAGAAACCTCGCGGGCGCGCTGTAAAGCCTGCCCGCCGAGGTCGTCGCCCATCACATTCACAAGACAGCTTTTCACAATTCTTAGTTAACTTTTGGTTACAACTTGTGGCTAAATAACTGCCAATGGCCACGAACCAGGTTGTCAACCAGGCTTGGTGCCGATTGTGTGAATTGTGATTTCAGGTGCTGCTATCCATCCTCGGCCGTTGTGGGCGCGCAGGAGCAGCCTGTTCTCTTCTGACTTGTGACGAAATCCCTTGAAACTCATCATTGTTGTTCTCTACGTTGCCTCCATCGCGTATGTACACCTGCGCGGTCGAGTACGGCACAAGCTGGGCCGTCAGCTCAGCGATCACTCGACCTTCCTTGCACCGATCAACTGCTTTCTCTACCTCTTCTCGAAGCTGCCCAGCCGACCGTACCTGTCGCCGAGTGATTTTCCCGACCTGAGCCCGTTGCAGGAGCACTGGGAGGAAATCCGCCAGGAAGGCCAGAACCTGATGCGGGCCGGCGAAATCAAGCGTTCCGACCAATACAACGACGTCGGCTTCAACTCGTTTTTCAAGTCTGGCTGGAAGCGTTTCTACCTGAAGTGGTATGGCGACAGCCACCCGTCGGCGATGAAGCTGTGTCCGCGCACCACCGAACTGGTGCAGAGCATCGGCTCGATCAAGGCGGCCATGTTCGCCGAGCTGCCACCGGGCTCGAAACTGGTGCGTCACCGTGATCCGTATGCCGGGTCGTACCGCTACCACCTGGGCCTGGAGACGCCGAACGATCCTGGCTGCTACATCAATGTGGATGGCGAGAATTACTACTGGCGCGATGGCGAGCCGGTGATGTTTGACGAGACCTACATTCACTACGCCGAAAACACCACGCAGCAGAACCGCATCATCCTGTTCTGCGACATCGAGCGGCCAATGAAATACCGCTGGGCCGCCGCCTTCAATCGCTGGTTCAGCCGCAACGTGATGGCCGCCGCCGGCTCGCCCAACGACGATGGGGACAAGACCGGCGGGCTGAACCGTGCGTTTACGCGCCTGTACAAGATCCGCCTGCGCGGCAAGGAACTGAAAAAGCGCAACCGTACGCGCTACTACCTGGAAAAGTGGACGATCTTCGCTGCACTGGCGTTGATCTTCGTGCTGATCTGACACCGCGCAAGGGCACGACTCACTCCGGTGGTGTCGCGCCCAGCTTGTCCCACATCTTGCGGGTGATCTTCTGCCGATTGGCATAGCCCGCCCACGGGTCACTCTTCAGGCTATTCAAGCGTTCCTGCAGGTTGGCCACCGTCCATTGCTGCGCACCGCGCAACCCCTTCAACTCCTCGCGACTTACCGGTACCGATACCGGCAGGCCCGGGCGTGCCCGTACGGAATAGGCCGCCACCGTACTGGCGCCTCGCGCGTTGCGCAGGTAATCGATAAAGATTTTGCCGACACGGTTCTTTGGCCCGGAGGTGGCGGTGAAACGCTCGGGCAGTTGAGCGGTCATGAACTGCGCGACAGCCTTGGCGAAGGCTTTCACCGTGTCCCAGCCATCGCGCCGCGCCAGCGGGACGATCAGGTGCAAGCCCTTGCCGCCGCTGGTCTTGACGTAGGCCTCCAGGCCCAGTTCGTCAAGCACCGACAGGGTCAGCTGCGCCGCTTCCAGCATGGTTTTCCACGGCAGTGCGGGGTCCGGGTCGAGGTCCAGCACAAACAGGTCCGGCGTCTCGATCTTGTCCGTGGTGGCGCCCCAGGTATGCAGCTCGATGGTGCCCATTTGCACGGCCCCGAGCAGCGCGCGAGGGCTGTCGATTTCCATCAGGCGGGCGTGGCCTGGGTCCAGTGACGGGTCAAGTTGCTTGATGTTGGGAATGGCCAGGCGCTCCGAGTGCTTCTGGAAGAACTGCTCGCCGTCGACGCCTTCGGGTGCCCTCAGCAATGAGACGGGCCGGTGGCGCAGGAAGAGCAGGACCCACTCGCTGATGCTCTGGTAAAACGCGGCCAGCTGCTGCTTTTGCGTGCCGCTTTGGGTGTCGATGATCCGCTCGGGGTGCGTAATGTTCACCCCGTCGCTGGTTTTTTTGGCACTGGAGGCCTTGGGGGCTTTCAGCGATTTCGCCGTGCGCGGCTGCTCATGGATGATCTGTGCCGCGGGCTTGTCGCTACGCATCCCGACAAACGCAGCCTGGCGTACCACGCCTTCGCGGGTCCACTCGGCAAATTGCACCTCGCCGACCAGTGTGGGCTCCACCCAGTGCACGCCACGCGCCTGGGCACTGGTCAGGGGTTTTTCCAATGGGGAGGCCTTGCGTTCCAGGGGCGTGAGCTGGGCGTAGATGGTTTTCAACGCAGCCTGGTCAAAGCCGGTGCCGACGCGCCCGGCATAGACCAGGCCGCTGTCATCATTGACGGCCAGCAGCAGCGCGCCAAAGCCGCTGCGCGAACCCTGGGGCCGGGTGTAGCCGACGATCACGAACTCCTGGCGCAGCCGGCACTTGAGCTTGATCCAGTCGGCATTGCGGCTGGAGCTATACGGGCTGCCCGCACGTTTGCCGATCACGCCCTCCAGGGCCAGGTCGCAGGCACTCTCGAAAATATCGCGCTGGTTGGCGGCGAACGCTTCGGAGAAACGCAGCAGTTTGCTGCGGCTGCCGGACAACGCAGCCTTGAGTGCGGCCCGGCGCTGCTCCACCGGCGCCTCGCGTTGGTCCGCGCCGTTGAGGAATGGCGCGTCGAACAGGTAGTAGACGATATCCAGGCTGCGGCCGACATCAAAGGCGTTCTGCAACGCCTGGAAGTCCGGCAGGCCGTCGCCATTCAGGCTTACCATTTCGCCGTCGAGCCAGCTGTCCTTGAGCTTGAGTGCTTGCAAGGCCTTGGCCTGGCGCGGCAGGCGCTCGGTCCAGTCGTGGCCGTTGCGTGTAAACAAGCGCACCTCGTCATCGCGGATGCGCGCCAGCATGCGGTAGCCGTCGAACTTGATTTCATACAGCCAGTCGCCTTCGGGGGCGCGGTCGACCAATGTCGCCAGCTGCGGGGAAAATTGCTCGGGGAGGGCGGTTGCAGCCTTCTTCGGCTTGGCCTTGGCCTTGGGTTTGGGTTTTGCGGTTGGCTTGGGAGTGCCTAGGGATGCGTTGCTGAGTACGCTGTCAGGCTCGGCCGCAACGATGTCGTACTCGGCGGCGGGGCGCGCCTGCGGGTCTTTTTCCTTGATCAGCAGCCATTGTTCTTTGTCGCCGCTGCCCTTGAGGCGCGTACGCACCAGCGTCCAGTCGCCCGAGAGTTTTTCACCGACCAGGGTGAATTTGAGCTTGCCGGCGGCGTAGGCCTTGCGCGGCTCGTCATGCGGTTGCCACACGCCGCGATCCCATACGATGACATCGCCGGCCCCGTACTGGCCGGCGGGGATGCTGCCCTCGAAGCTGCCGTAGCCGAGCGGGTGATCTTCAACGTGCACCGCCAGGCGTTTCTGGCTCGGGTCCAGGCTCGGGCCCTTGGGGACCGCCCAACTCAGCAGCACACCGTCCAGTTCCAGGCGAAAGTCATAGTGCAGGTTGCGCGCGGCATGTTTCTGGATCACGAAGCTCAGCGCCGAGGCCTTGCGTTTGCCGGTCGGCGTGCTGCCTGACGGTTCGGCGGTGATTTCAAAATCGCGCTTGCGGTTGTATTCGCTCAAAGGCTTTGCCATGGCGTGCTCCAGCGGATGGCAGGCTCAAGAAGCCTTTTTGGTGGATTTTTTCGCGGCCGGTTTTTTCGCCGCCGGTTTGCCGGCCAGGCTGCGCTTGAGCAATTCCGTCAGGTCGATCACGTCGGCAGACTTGCGCTCCTCGCTGCCTTCCTGGGATTCCACATCTTCGATCTTGCCGGCCTTGGCCTTCTTCGCCACCAGTGCCATGATTTTTTCCTGGAAACTGTCGCGGTATTCCTCGGGCTGCCAGTCGGCGCTCATGTCTTCCACCAGGCGCTTGGCCATGTCCAGCTCGCCCTTGGCCAGGTTGGGCTTGGTCACGTCGCTGCCGAGTTCGAGTTCATCCAGGCTGCGCACTTCGGCGGGCCAACGCAGCATCACCAGGACCAGCGCCGACTCCAGGGGCATCAGCGCGGCCAGGTGCTGCTTGGTGTGCAGCACCACATTGGCCAGGGCGACCTTGCGGGTTTTCTTCAGGGTTTCGCGCAGCAGGGCGTAGACCTTGCCGCCGCGTTTGTCCGGGGCCAGGAAGTAGGGCGTATCGATGTTCTGCAGGGGGATCTGGTCGCTGTCGACGAAGGCGATGATTTCGATGGTCTGGGTCGACTTGGGGTGGGCCGAGCGGATCTCGTCTTCACTGAGCACCACATAGCGGCCTTTCTCGAAGGCCACCCCTTTGACGATATTCTCCTTGGTGACTTCCTTGCCCGTGGTCTTGTTGATGCGCTTGTAGCCGACCGGGTCCATGCTGCGCTTGTCCAGCCAGTCGAAATCCACACCTTGGGAGGAAGTGGCCGAGACCAGTGACACCGGGATGTGTACCAAGCCGAAGCTGATGGCACCTTTCCAGATAGAGCGTGGCATACGTACGATTCCTTAAGCAGGGGCTGTGTTCTGGTGACTCGAAGGTCGCGGGAAAAGTTTCCCCCGCCAGATACGCGGACAGATCGTGTTACACCTGATGAGAAAGTATTTAGTGTCGAAAGCCGAACCCAAGGCGTAGCGTGTTATCGAAAGCACGTAACCCTCGCCCCAGAGAGGCTTTGTCATGAACAGCTGTGTGCGTCACCTCGCAGTGCTGGCGTTGGGCCTGGCACTGCTGCCGTTGGCTCAGGCGAAAAGCCTGCCCGGCTCAAGCGACTCCAATAACAGCCCGATTCACCGGGCCAACCCCAACAGCATGCAGGGCACCCAGCCCACTGCGCCGTTGACCCGGGGTATCCAGACCGGCCCGACCCAGCGCACCCCGACCCTGGAAAATGGTGGCATCGGCAATCGCTATCCCCAGCGCAACGCCGCGCCGAGCCGTCCGGCCACCGAAACCAAAGCCCCCACCTATGATGCCAACGGCAATCGCCGGTAAGGACTCTGCTTATGTTTGTACGTAAAACCCTGTTAGCCGCGCTGTGCGCAACCACTTTGCTGCCACTGACCGCCGTGTATGCGGCCGATGCCCAGCAGTTCCCCAGCGAACAAGGCAGCATCACCGCCACCGCTATCGCCAAGGGCCTCGACCATCCGTGGGCGGTGGCGTTTCTGCCCGATAAGCAAGGCTTCCTGGTTACCGAGCGGCCAGGCCACCTGCGCTTTGTCAGCCCGGACGGCAAGCTGTCGGCACCCTTGACGGGCGTGCCGCAGGTGTGGGCCAAGGGGCAGGGCGGCTTGCTCGATGTGGTGCTGTCGCCGGACTTCAAGCAGGATCGACTGGTCTATCTTTCGTACGCTGAAGGCGGCGGCAAGGACGGTAAAGCCGGCACCGCCGTCGGCCGTGGCCGCCTGGCGCCAGACCTCAGCGGCTTGACCGATTTCAAGGTGATCCTGCGCCAGGAGCCGAAGCTCTCCACCGGCAACCATTTCGGTTCGCGCCTGGCGTTTGACCGCGATGGCTACCTGTTCGTGACCCTGGGTGAAAACAACGATCGACCGACCGCCCAAGACCTCGACAAACTGCAGGGCAAGGTCGTGCGCATCTACCCGGACGGCCGCGTGCCGGACGACAACCCCTTTGTCGGCCAAGCCGGGGTACGCCCTGAAATCTGGTCCTACGGCCAGCGCAACCCTCAGGGCCTGGCGCTCAACCCGTGGAGCGGCACGATCTGGGAAAACGAGCACGGGCCGCGCGGCGGGGATGAAATCAATATCATCGAGCGCGGCAAGAACTACGGCTGGCCGCTGGCAACCCACGGCATCAATTACTCGCTGACACCGATCCCCGAGGCCCAGGGCAAGACCGTGGAAGGCACCGTGCCGCCGCATCACGTCTGGGAAAAATCACCGGGCATCAGCGGCATGGCGTTCTATGATGCCGATCGCTTCAAACCATGGCAGCACAACGTGTTTATTGGCGCACTGGTCAGCCAGGAGTTGATCCGGCTGCAGTTCGATGGCGACAAGGTGATCCACGAAGAGCGTTTGCTCGGCGACTTGAAGGCGCGGATTCGCGACGTGCGGCAGGGGCCGGATGGCTACCTGTATGTGCTCACGGATGAAGATAACGGCGTGTTGTATCGGGTGGGGCTGAACCAGGACTGACGGACACTGCATATACCAATGTGGGAGCGGGTTTGCTTGCGAAAGCGCTGCGTCAGTCGTTAAAGTGTTGGCTGAACCATCGCCTTCGCGAGCAAGCCCGCTCCCACAGGTGGGCAGCGTCGGGCCTACAACCCAAGCTCCGATAACCCCGGATGCTCATCCGGGCGCCGGCCCAGCGGCCAGTGGAACTTGCGCTCGCTTGCCTTGATCGGCAGGTCATTGATGCAGGCAAAACGGTTGGCCATCAGGCCGTTTTCGTCGAATTCCCAGTTCTCATTGCCGTAGGAGCGGAACCAGTTGCCCGAGTCGTCATGCCATTCATAGGCATAGCGCACGGCGATGCGGTTATCAGTAAAAGCCCACAGTTCCTTGATCAGCCGATACTCCAGCTCCTTGGCCCATTTGCGCGTGAGAAAAGCCTGGGCTTCCTCGCGGTTGTGCACGAACTCGGCGCGGTTACGCCATTGGGTGTCCGGCGTGTAGGCCAGCGACACGCGTTGCGGGTCCCGGGAGTTCCAGCCGTCTTCAGCCAGTCGCACCTTTTCGATGGCCGAGGCATGGGTGAACGGTGGCAACGGTGGGCGTGATTCTGCGGCAGAAGACATGGGGGCAGCTCTTTGGACGGATTGATCGAAAGTGGCGGACCTGGGGGATTAAAGCCCGAGTAGCGTTCGCGCCATGCAGCGCGCGTTATCGGCAGCCGTTGAATCGCCCATGACCAATGCCACGGTAATGGCGCCATCGATCAGGATCAGCAAGTGCGCGGCCTGCCGTTCGGGGTCGGGGGTGCCATGTGCTTCACACAGTTCAAGTACGTACTCGAACAGTTTCTGTTTGTGCGCTTTGGCCAGCAGGCGGACCGGGTCTTGCGGGTCGCCGGTTTCGCCACTGGTATTGATAAAGGCGCAACCGCGAAAGTCCGCCGAGCCGAACCAGGTTTCAAGCGCGCTGAACACGGCCAGCAGACGTTCGCCGCTGCCCTCCGTACGTTCCACTTCAGTGCGCAACCAGTGCATCCAGCGCTCATCGCGGCGGTGCAGGGCGGCAATGACCAGTTCATCTTTATTGGCGAAGTAACGGTAAATACTTTTGCGCGAGACCCCGGCGGTTTTCACCAGCAAGTCCATGCCCGTGGCGGCGATGCCATGGCGATAGATCAACTTCTCGGTGACGTCGAGGATAATGTCGTGGGTATCATTGCGCAGTGAGTCGTTCATGTGACGGACAGTAGAACGATCGTTCTTCTTAATCAATTAAATTTTTTCCATCGGCGACGACGAGACCTGAGCACCCCCATGGTGTAAGCTCGAGGCCTCTTCGGATTCGACCCATTGCGAGCCTTATGCCGTCGTTCTTCAAACGCTCCCTGTTGCCCAAACTGCGCGGTTTTCCTCTCTCTCCCGACGCTATCGACGTGCTGTCCGGCGCGGACGCCTTCCGCCGCTGCCTGCTGGAACAGATCCCCCGGGCCACCCGGCGTATCTACATCGTCGCGCTGTATTTGCAGCAGGACGAAGCGGGGCAGGAAATCTACGACGCCCTGCACGCCGCCAAGGCGGCGCGGCCGGAATTGGACATCGTGGTGGTGGTCGACTGGCTGCGCGCGCAGCGCGGGCTGATCGGCGCCGGCAAACAACCGGGCAACAGCGCCTGGTACCAGGCCATGACGCAAAGCCACAGCAGCGAAGTACCGGTGTACGGCGTGCCGGTGCAAACCCGCGAACTGTTCGGTGTGTTGCACCTCAAGGGCTTTGTGATCGACGACAGCGTGCTGTACAGCGGCGCCAGCCTCAACAACGTGTACCTGCACAAGTTCGACAAATACCGCTTCGACCGTTACCACCTGATCCACAGCCAACCGCTGGCCGACTCCATGCAACATCTGGTGGAGCATGGCTTGGTGGCGTCCAAGGCCGTGCATCGCCTGGACCTGCCGAACCCGCCGACGACGCGCAGCCTGCGCAACGACATCGGCGACCTGCGCAGCCGCCTCAAACACGCGGCCTACGACACCACGGCGGGACAATTGCCCAATGGCCACCTGTCTGTCAGCCCGCTGTTGGGGGTGGGCAAGAACAACCCACTGAACCGGGTGATTCTCGAGCTGATCGCCAGCGCCCAGCATCAACTGACCATCTGCACGCCGTACTTCAACCTGCCTTTGCCGGTCACCCGGGAAATCAACCGTGCGTTGGCGCGCGGGGTCAAGGTCGACATTATCGTGGGCGACAAGACCGCCAACGATTTCTACATTCCGCCGAGCGAGCCATTCAAGGTGATCTCGGCCCTGCCTTACCTGTATGAAATCAGCCTGCGCCGTTTCGCCAAGCGCCATCAGCCGATGATCGACAGCGGCCAATTGAACCTGCACCTGTGGCGAGACGGCGATAACACCTACCACCTCAAGGGCATGTGGATCGACCAGCGCTACACCCTGCTCACCGGCAACAACCTCAACCCACGGGCCTTCCGTCTCGACCTGGAAAACGCCTTGCTGCTCGACGACCCGCAAGGCCAGTGGCTCGGCCCACGGCGGACAGAGTTGGCGCAGATTTTCCAGCACACCACGCGGATCGAGCGTTATCAGGATCTGCAGACACTGGTGGATTATCCGGAAGCGGTGGGCAAGTTTTTGCGTCGCGTCAGCCGCGTGCGGATCGAGCGGTTGTTGTACCGAATCCTGTAGGCCCGCGCTGAAATCATCAGCAATGCACGGGTAAAGGGCATCGGATAGCGCTTACAGTCAGCTAGCGCGTAGCGTCCCTACAGTGGCTCTCACCGTTCACGGATGGGCGGACCTGGTCCTTATGGCCGTATCCGAGAGAGCCCTGTCCTATGCTGATGTCGCTGAGCAATCCTTTTCCCATTCCTCACGCTGCGCTGCCTCCGAGCGCAGTGACTGCTGCACCTGAGCCCGCCTGGGCTCAACCCTCCAGCCCCCGCCGGCGGCGCGCCGCCGTCGCGCAGCCGCCCATACCCGATGACAAGTGGACGCGATTACCCGCCCAGGATCGCGGCCGTGCCGCCGCTGCCGACGCCCAGTTGACTGAGCGCATCGCTGCCGCTGAAATCAGCGGCCACATCTTGGTCGAGGTTCCGCCGGACAGCCGCCCGGGCCCTGCGCTGCGCCTGTACCAGCAGTTGCTCAATCGCCCACTGTTGCAGCAGTGGATGGTCGAGCAGCGCCTTGAACCGGCAACCCTGACGTTCCACCGTGACCATGTCGAGGGTTATGCCGACCATGAGGGCGTGCGCAGCGCAGTCCGCTTCAGCCTGACCGACAACTCCGGTTGGAACGAGGTTTCGCGCACCTTGCGGCCGCTTCGCGAACTGCTCGACCCTACCGACCAGGGGCTGCCTTTTATCGGGCAAGACGACGCGCTATGGCTGCCGCACCCATTGGTCAGCCACGTCAACGCCAGTGCCCTTGAGCAGACATGGCAGGTGATCGGCGAACTGGAGGAGCGCGATGACCTGGCCGATCGCCTTGAAGCCGAGCTTGAGCATCTGCCGCCGGCAGCGCGCACGGACTGGTCGAGCCATGCCAGCGACGTCGCACCGGCCTCGGCCTTGCCGCGGAACAGCGAGGCTGCCACGCAGTGCTTGCAGCAGTTCGTCGCGCGCGCAGACATGACCCGCCTGCTTGAGCGCGAAGGTGTCGCCTGGCCGGACGCGCTGTTTCGAGTGTCTGAAGGCCGCCTGGAATGCCTGAGCCCGGTCGGCGGCTGGTTGGACCTGACCCACCACATCGACGCAGAGCGTGCATTGGGCGAGGAACTCAAGGCGCTGACCGCACTCAGCGTGCCGTTGGGCAATAGCGTGTATTCGACGCCCCGTCAGGATATTCGCCAACTGCTGGATCTGAAGGGGCTGGGCTCGCCGCGCAACGTGGAAGAAACCCGCAATGTGATTGCCTGGCTACGCACTTCTTTGCCGACGCCGCCACCCCTGGGGGACTACGGCGCCTTGCTCACGCAGCCATGGACGCCCGGCGCCCTGACCGAGCAGGACCGACAAAATGTGAGTGCGATGGCCAGTACCCGCCTAGGCGGCGCGCAGTTTCGTGCACTGTCGAATGTCACGCTGCAAGCGCTGCAGGCGGATCCGCAGAGCCACCTGGACAGGCTGCTCGACAGCGAGGACGCCTTGGCATTCGCCGAACAGCTGGCCAGCGCGCTGCAGTGGCCGGTCGGCCCAGGCGGTGCCGTGGCGTTGCCCAAGGTGTTGCGCCAACAGTTGGTGATTGCCGCGATCAAGCTGCAGGTCGACCCCGCGATGCCCGGCAAGCCTGGCGAGGTCGGCGGTTATTCGATCTACCAGCCCTCGAACATGGGCCGCAGTTTCAGCGCCGTGCGCCGTGATATCGAGCTTCATCTGCAGCACAAAGGTCTGGACCCCAAGCTGGCGGTCGTGGCGACCCAGCTCTGCCTGGCCCAGGCAGCGCCGGAAATGCTGGTGCACGATGTGCCGGAATCGGTGCACCTCGGCACCCCGGCCTGGATGGAATTGCGCCTGGGCTGCGCACTGGCGGATCACCACGCGCCGGGGACGTCGAGAAGGATGAACGAGCAACAGGTCAGTGCCCTGACCACGCTGGCGCCCACCAGCGACGAGCAGGCCACGCTGATGCAACTCAATGCGCTGAAGATCCTCGCGGACTGGGGGGTGTTGAACGGCAGCGTCAGGCAGCGCAGTGACGGTGAATACTCGCAGGCGGATATCGAGGACGCCGCGCGGGCATTTTTCAAACAGCGGGAAGAGGCCGCCGGCGCCTTCACGCGTGCGAGCGCGCCGCTGCCGACGCGCAGGGCCCTGGCCGTCAAGGAGCTGCAGCGTGTGTTTCCTGGCACCACCCCGGCCGAGCTGGAAAACCTCAGTGTGCAACTGGCCAGCGCCGAGGACCGGCGCAACCTGCCGATCTCGGAGCCGCGCACCCGCTCGTTGGTCGAAACCTACATGACGGGCGACCTCACGCCGGGCAAATGGGTGCTCGGCGAAGACATGCCCGCATCGCCGCCTGCGACCAGGACACCTTACCAGCCCGCCAGCACACCGCAGATTCCCGAAGCGGCGCGCACCCGGCTCGACACGCTTATTCGTCGCCTGCCTGAACTCGACGGGGCGCTGAAGACTTCAATCGGCCAGCATCAGGATCAGCTTCAGCAGGCCTATGCCATCAAGCTCAAGCTGATGCTTGCCGAATTGCCGCTGGATGATCGAAGGTTGCTGGAACTGGGCAAGGTCGAGCTGTTCACCTTGCGTGCCGAAACTGGTGTGACCGAACACAGCGAAACCGCAGCGCTGAGACTCGCGCGCAGGGCGCGACAAGGCACCTTGATGCGTGTGGAGCATGGACCCGAGGTGGTGTATTTCGAGCTGTTCGCCCAGGGCAAGATCATCAAGCGCACGGATTTGCCCAAGACCATCGAGCTGGATGGCGTCATTCGTCATGAGCGCTATCCATCTCCGCGTGGCTTTGTGTATTTGCCGGTGGTGCGCGCTACGCGGATGCCTTTCGATCTCGAGGCCTATGCCGGCGGCGCTCCGACGGGACCCAATGTGAAGCCCTCGACGGTCATCGTGGAGCGGCTGGGACCTCAGTTTCCTGCGCGCGAATTGCCCGCCAACCATACGGCGCAATCCTACGTGCCGGACACTTATGCCTCACGAAAGACGCAAAGCATTGCCGACAGGATCGCCCAGGACAATTTTTACCAATCTACCGAGTCGATGTTGCAACGCGCAAGCGAACCGCTGCCACTGGAGCGACGCCGCGAAGAGCGGGCCCGCGAGCATGGATTTCTGTTGGGGTTCGTACCCTTCGTGGGCGCGTATCAGGAGTTCAAGCAAGGCAATATCGGTGCCGGCCTGGCTAACCTGGCGCTGGATGTTGTCGGCGTGGCCATTGGTGCGGGCGGGCAAGCGCGTGGGCTGATTCGCTCGGCCAAGGCCCTGGTGCCGAGCCGGCTGGGCACGCGGTTCAAGCCTGCTGCTGTAACGTTGGCGCCGCTAAAGCCTGCAGCAAGCTTCAGCGACCGTGCGTTCGACTTCGTCCGGCAGTCCGCTTTGTTCAGCAGTGCGGCGCTGAATCCGTTGGATGGTTACCCGCAGTTGATCAATGCCGCGATCAAGGGGGTGGTGAAGTTGCCGGTATTGCTGGCCGGGGGCGCGTTGAAGTGGGGCAAGGTGATGCCGCATATGGTCACGGCCGAGGAGAAGCTCCGCGCCTATTTACTCATCGCTGCCGGGCAGGCGAGCAGTACTGAAGCATCTGGCGGCATGCCGACAGAGGGAAGGGCTGGGCGCTATGAGGCAGTGGACGTGCACGCGGCACCCTACAATGGCCGCTGGTATGCGATTGACCCGCGCAGTGGCAAACCTTTCGGCACACCACTGAACGGGTTCCAGCCGGCCCGTTGAGCCGCCGACCTCCCGCGCCCGGCGCGGGAGGTCAGGTGCGCCTGATCAGTTCAGGCCCAGCTTGCCGCGCAGGGTCGACAGGTCTTCGGCCAGGGTGTTGACCGGGCCAACCAGCGCCTTGCGATCGTTTTCCTTGACCTTGTCGTAGGTTTCAAAGCCGCCGTCCTTGGTCTTGTACTTGGCCAGGATCTTGTCCACGGTGGCGAAGTTCTTGTCGACCTTGGCCAGGAACGCCTTGTCCTGCTTCTCGATCTGGCCACGGAACAGGTCGACGATTTTCTTCGCGCCGTCGATGTTGCCCTGGAAGTCGTAGAGGTCGGTGTGGCTGTAGCGGTCTTCTTCGCCGGAGATCTTGGTCGCGGCGACTTCTTCCAGCAGCGCTGCGGCGCCGCCGACGACTTTTTCCGGTGGGAAGGTCAGGCCATCGACGCGGGTCTTGAGGTCATTGACGTCGGTGTTGAGCTTGGCGGTCAGCGTCTCCAGGCCCTTGGTGGTGTTCTGCGAGAACAGCACGTACTCGATGCGGTGGAAACCGGTGAAGTCTTCGGCCGTCACGCCTTTCTCGTGGTCGTCGACACGGGAGTCGATCGAGGCATCCAGGTCACTGAACAGCTCGGCGATCGGCTCGATGGACTCGTAGTGCACACGGGTCGGCGCGTAGAGCTTCTTGGCGGTGGCCAGGTCGCCCTTGTTGATGGCGTCGGTGAACGCCTGGGTCTGGGTCACCAGTTCGCCGATTTCTTCGGTGACGTAGATCTTGTAGTCCGAAACCGGGCCTACCAGGTCCAACGGCGCCGTGGCGGCGAAGGCTGCCAGCGGCGAGAGGGTCATAAACAACGACAACGCGAGGGTCGACTTTTTCATGGGACGGTTTCCGCTCTGGGTTTGTTTTAGGTGTTGGCAGTGGTTTGAGGATGCGTTGCAGCGAGCAGCGTGCGCCCAATGAAATCCTTGGGCCCGGTGACGCCTGGCAAGGTGAAGAAATACCCGCCGCCGACCGGCTTGAGGTACTCCTCCAGGGGCTCGCCGTTGAGCCGGGTTTGCACACTGATAAAACCTTTCTCCAGGTCAGCCTGGTAGCAGATGAACAGCAGCCCCATGTCCAGCTGACCGTTTTTATTGACGCCGTTGGAGTAGTTGAACGGCCGACGCAGGATCAGGTTGGCCTGAGTCTGCGGGGTGCGCGGGTTGGCCAGGCGGATGTGGGCATCGAGCTTGGTCAACTTGCCTTCGGGGTCCTTGCTGTAGTCCGGCACCTGGGTTTCCTGATGGCCGTCCATTGGCGCGCCCGTGGTCTTGACGCGGCCGATGATGCTTTCCTGCTCCTGCAGCGGCGTGCGGTCCCAGCGTTCGACGAAGTTGCGGATGATGCGCACGGCCTGGTAGCTGCCATTCACGGCCCAGGCGGGTTCGTCGCTGCCAGGCTGCACCCAGACGATCTGGTTCATCGCCGTGTCGTCGTTGGAGTTCGGGTTGGCCGAGCCGTCACGGAAACCGAGGAAATTGCGCGCGCTCTGCGCGGGCTCTCCGGGTTTGCTCGGTGCCTGGGGCGGCACGCTGCCTTCCTGCTTCCAGCGCACCAGCAGCAGGTCAGGCAGGTTCTTCACGATGTCGCGCAGGGCGTGGATATTGGTGTCCGGAGTGTTGGAGCTGAACTGCAGGCTCAGGTCGCCATGGCACTGCGCCGGTTCCAGCGCATCGTTGGGGAAACCGACCATGCGGCTCAGGCGCTTGGGTTTGGCGGCGGTGAGGCCAAAGCGCTCATCGAACAGCGATTCGCCAACGGACACGGTGATGGTCAGGTTGTCCGGGGTGACCACCGGGCCGAGAATCCCGGAATCGATGGGCGGCAACTTCGGATCGACTTGCGGCACAGTGCCGCCGGTCATCAGGAAGCTGATGCGCTCGTTCAAGGTGCGGAACAGGCGCTCCAGGTCCTCGCGGTCGCTGGCCAATACATCGAATGCCACCAGCATGCCGCAGGCCGGGCGCGGGGTGACGATGCCGCTCTGGTGCTTGCCGAAATAATCGTGGTGGTCCTGGGTCTTGTCACTGCGCGGTGCAGTGGTGACTTGCTCGGCGGCGGCCGCCATGGCCGGGCAGGTCAGGGTACTGCCGGCAATCGCGGCGCCGGTCGCGGCCATGCCCAGCAGGACACGGCGGCGCTGTGCGGAAAATTGTTCTGAATCACTCATGGGTACGTTCGTCTTCACTGCAGGCCGGAGAGGCCAAGGGCTGGGTCAATTCCATCGAGTGCAGCGGCCAGAGCCTTGGCCTTGTCGGCGATCTGCTTGCGCTGATCGGCGGTGACGCTGTCATACGTCGCGTAGCTTTTGTCGACCTTGAAGCCTTGCAACTCGGCATCGAAGGCGGCGAGGGCGCTGTCGACTTTCGGCAGCAAGTCAGCGGCGGATTTGGTCAATAGCGGACGCATCAGCTCGACCACTTTGTGCGCGGCTTCGAGGTTGGCGGCAAAGCCATTCAGGTCGATATGGCTGTAGCGCTCTTCCTCACCGCTGAGGGCGCGCACGTCGGCGAGGCTGTTGAGGTTGCGCACCACGATGCCCACCAGTTGCTCCGGCGGCAGCGACTGGGCCAGCAACTGCTGCTTGAGGGTGGTGACGTCGGTAAGCAGGCGCTGCGCAACCGGGGCCAGGCCCTCGACGGTGCGTTGCTGGAACAGGCTGTATTCGAGGCGGTGGAAGCCGCTGAAGGCCGGGTCCTGTTCACGCTTTTCGAAGTAATCGGCACGCGCGTTGATGGCGTTGTCTAACTCGGCCAGGCGCTGTGACGCCGGCGCCAACCGTTGATAAGCCTCGCGGGCCGGCACATACAGGGCCTGCGCCTGGGCCAGGTCACCGGCGTCGATTGCCTGCTGCAGGGCGGTCACCGCCTTGACCAGCGCGCTGCCCTGGCTGCTCAGGTACACGCGAAACTCCGACAGCGGGCCGATAAACGCCACCATCGACGGCTTGGCCTTGGCCTGGGCATCGGACTCCGCCGTTGGCGTCACATGCAAGGTGCCGCGCGGGTTGCTCAGCAAGCCGCAGGTAATCGCGTAATCGCCGGGCAACAGGTTGGCGTTGATCACCTGGCTCAGGCCCGGCGCAATGTTTTCGCGCTCTTCGACCACCAGCACGCCGTCGAGTATTTCCCATTCCACCGCCCGGTCCGAGCGGTTGATGATGCGAAAGCTCGCACGGCCAGCCGGTACGGTCAGCTCGTTGGGCTCGCAGGCGTGGCCATGAATGGTCACGGCGATTTCATTGTGGTTGGCCTGGCGCTTGCTGGCGGCCAGCTGCGAGGCGTAATAGAACAGGCCGCCGGCGGCGATCATCACGACCACCGAGCCCGCCACGGCCCAGCGCAAGGCGCGGGGTGGCGAAGCCGGTTGAGGAGTTGGGTTGGACAAGAGACGGTCCTTAATGGCTGGAAACGGAAGAGGAGGTGGCGGCAGGCTTGGCCGGTGCCGCAGGCAGGAAGAACATCACCAGGGCCACTACCAGGTAAATCAGGTAGGCGCCCAGCGTGCTGATAGTCGGTGCTTCCTGATAGCCGAACATCCCGGCCAGCACCGAGCCCAGCGGGCTGTCCATCGGCAGCACGGCGCTGAAATCGAACAAGACGGTCTGCCAGTGGTTCCACACGCCGGCTTCGTGCAGGGCCTGCACCGAGTTGGCCAGGATGCCGGCAGCCACCACCAGGATGAACAGGCCGGTCCAGCGGAAGAACGCGCCGAGGTTCAGGCGCATGCTGCCGGAGTAGATCAGGAAGCCGACGACAATCGCCAGGATCAGGCCGAGCAGGGCGCCAATCGGAGCGCCCGGGCCTTCGCTCTGCTGGAACACTGCCAGCAGGAAAAACACGGTTTCCAGGCCTTCACGGGCCACGGCAAAAAACACCATCAGGATCAGCGCCGTGACCTGGTGCCTGGAGCCGGCCAGCGCGTGGTCGAGAGATTCATGCAGGGCGTGCTTGATCGAGCGCGCGACCTTGCGCATCCAGAACACCATGGAGCTGAGGATGCCCACGGCGACCAGGCCGACGATGCCTTCGAACAATTCCTGCTGTTTTTGCGGGAATTCGGCGCTGACCAATTCCAGGCCACCACCCACCAGCAACGCGAGCGCGGCGGCGAGGAAGACGCCGATCCAGACGGCGGGCATCCACTGGCCGCGGCCGGTCTGTTGCAGGTAACTGGCGATGATGCCGACGATCAGCGCGGCTTCAATGCCTTCGCGCAGCATGATGAGAAAAGGAACAAGCATTCGGCACCGCATCATAACTAGATAGGAGGCTAAGTTGTAACATAATGATACTCATTACTAAACAAGGAATATTGACGTTTGCTGAACAGCGGCTGAACGGTGGTGGCGAAGCGCAACCGCCCTTATGATGCAGGCCATCTTGTGCGCGATCGGATTGCCCAACCTCCCATGTCGGAAAAAGACACCATTTCCATCCACCTCGTGCGCGAAGCCTTGTTGCAGAGCTGCGCGCCGGGTGCGGCCAGCGTTGAAGTGCTGAACAAAGTCGGCATCGACCCGGCACTGCTCGACCAGCCCGCTGCACGGGTGTCGGCCACCACCTACGCACGTTTGTGGCGCCTGCTGGCGCGGCGCCTGGACGATGAGTTCTTCGGCATGGACCCACGCAAGCTCAAATCCGGCAGCCTGGCGTTCCTGTGTCGCGCAGCCATGGCGCAAACGAGCCTGGACGCCAGCCTGGAAACCGGCCTGGGGTTTTTATCCTTGATGTTCGAGCAACTGCCCGCCCAGTTGGTGCGCCAGCAAAGCCTGGCCGAGATCGTGCTGTTGGAGCCTGAGGTCGAGCCCAAGCGGGCGTTTACCTACTTCACCTACTGGATGATCGTACATGGCGTGGCCTGTTGGCTGGCAGGGCGACGGATACCGATCCTGGCCATCGAACTGCGCTGCCCCCGGCCGGATTTCTGCGATGACTACCAGGTGATGTTTTCCGATAACTTACGGTTTGATCGGCCACGCACCCGCATGATTTTCTCCGCCGACTGCCTGGACCTGCCGATCAAGCGCAGCGCAGAGGAACTCAAACGCTTCCTGGCCCATGCGCCGGCCAACATCCTGGTCAAATACCGCGACCCCGACAGCCTGGCCAACCGCATCAAGCACGACCTGCGCCGAATGCCCCCCGACACCTGGCCGGAAACCGAGGGCCTCGCTATCAGCCTGTGTATCTCTGCATCAACCCTGCGCCGGCGCCTGGCGGAAGAGGGGCAGACCTACCAAGGCCTCAAGGACAGCGTGCGCAAGGAGCTGGCGATTGTCTGGCTGGCAGAACCGCAGATCAGCTTCGCGCAGATTGCCGAGCGGCTGGGGTTTGCCGATACCAGTTCGTTTTATAAGGCGTTTCGTAAATGGAGCGGATCGAATCCGGGGCATTATCGGAGTTTGATTGTGGGTGATCCTACATAGCACGTAAGGGCGCAGATGAAATACTTTTCAATAATCAGCTGTCACCGATGAAGTTTGAATAGTGTTACGCAGCGAGCATGCGGAATGTTTAGTGAGTCCATAACTATCCAGGCGTGTTTTTTTCAAATATTTGTTGTCCGCCTAGTATCAACGTTACGCTTGCACAAAGTAAACCAATAAAACAGCAGGCTGCAACTATAATCAAAGTTTGCGAAAAACCGTAAGCCTCTAATAATCCGCCGAAAGCAGTATAGGAGATGCCAATGATAACTGAGTTAACTAAATTTGCAGCAGAGATGCAAGAGGCTCGTATGTGTGACTCAATGTTTTGGTGAATATATGTTTCATATGAGGTTTCATATATGGCGGGTATCGACATAATTAGTAAAAAGCTTATAGTCGAGGTAATGACTCCGATGTTTAATGATAGAATAAAAAGAAGGGGCGCAACAATGGCTGTGGTAGTGAAAGCAATGATGCCGAGAGAGAATCTAGAGCAAATAAAACCAGCAGCGATGAACATCACTGCCGATATCGCTTCTACTGCAGCATAAATGCCAGCGATTAATGAAACCTCCAAACCCTGTATAGAGAAAAATGGCTGGCCATAGATAAACAAAGGGACGGTCGAAAGCTCGAATAAAGCATATCCAATAAATAAAGGTATAAGAAAGGCGCCTCTTTTAGAGCGGAAAAAAATTATTAGTGAAGTAAAAATAGGTTTTGCGTTATCGTTGTCGATGCTGCTTTTTTTGTCGTGGTTTAGTGGCGTTGGTGGGGGCGTCATTTCAGGTATTAATGTCACAACAAAAGCTCCAATAAGCTTTGAGGCTGCAAAGGAAATATAAACAATGTCCCAAGACCAATTGTCTTGTAATACACCACCAAGAAGCATAGAGAAGCCTAGTGAAATTGCACCAATAGCGCGGGCGCGTGATAATATTTTAGGGTAGTATTCAGTTCGATGCTCGGCTAATAAGTTATCATACAATAATGCTCTGTCTGAACCGGAGGCCATAGCAATACTGGCGCCGAATAAGCAAAAAATGATTGCGAAAGGGATGAAAGAGGAAAATAGCAAAAAGCCAACGCCGCTGATCGATAGCCCTAAAAAACCGATGACAAGAGAAAGCTTTCGACCGTATCTATCTGCAAGTAAACCAGAGGGAATTTCTAGGGCTACGCAAGAAAAGAATAAAAAAGATTGAAGGATGCCTATCTCTCCTTGTGTGATACCTAGCTGCAGCAGGTAAAGCACGAACAAACTTCTTTGAACATCCAGATTCATGAATATCGATAGGGTATAATATAGGTTGTCGTTCTTATTTTTTAATGACTTAAACAGGTTGGTTTTCATTTAAACTCCTGTTTTTTGGTAAGCTCAAAAGTTTTGAAGTCAAAGTTTAAAATGCATGACTCTGTCTTTGAGGGACCGGTTTTTGCCAAATGCTGAAAAGCTTCCCAAGCGATGAGGTTAGCAATAATCGAATTTGTTATTCCATTGGACGGAAACCGTGCAGGAACGATTATTTTTTTACACGCGCGGCGTACCTCTCTAATCCAGTTTAGATAGGCTGCAAATGAGGAACTATCTTTAAGGAGCGGCCCAATTATACCGTTGCTAATACCAACGGCACCAAACAGTGCTGGTGTGACTGATTTTATTGCTGCGTTAGCTACGTAATTTTGAATGGCGCCTTTGGGTTCGTCAGCGCAACAAATTATTAAATCCGCCCCTTTGGCTAACTTTGCTAGCTGGCGACTGGAAGTTATCTCGGCTATTACGGGTTTGGCTTCGACGACTTTTTGATTCTCTATCAATCGCTTTGCAAGTATATCCGCCTTGTATTGTCCGATATCGCGTGCGCTAAAAACAAATTGACGATTAAGATTGCTCGAGTTCACTTTGTCGAAATCAATCAAGGTAAAAGAACCAACACCGGAGCCTGCGAGGCTTTGTGCAATTAATGATCCAGTACCGCCGCATCCAACAATTACTGTTGAGGAGTTTTTTAGCCGTTGACTCACGTCTTGATTGGGTGCGACAGCTTCATTCCAAAGCCAATGTATCGTTTGTAGTGGAGTCGTTCCGGAGGGCGGGGCAGCATGAATGAGATTAGCGTCTTTCAATCTTCGAAGAAGACTTTTTTGTGGCTCATTATCAAACTCGAACATCACGCCTGTTGTACTAAGCAAGTGAAGCAGTTTCACAATATCGGGGTTATGGGGTTTGATGATTTTTATACCATTCTCTGTGATAAGTTTCACTTGATCCTCATCACTGAGAATGACAATGTCACTACGTAATATCCAATGGCTGTTATTTTTTAGCATTGGAAGAATCCTTTGTCATATGCATATCGTTTATATGTTTCACAAACATAGCCATTGGTCTATAAACGGTTTCAGCCAATAGCATAGGTAGAACGTCTCTACTGGATTTGGAGTACAGCTTTAGAAAAATAGATTTGATAAGATTTATTGATTCAGTGGAGGTATCCAAGCCAGACACTTTTCTTTGAAATACAGTCAGACGCAAACTTTTTTCACTCGCGGCATCGACGAGTAGTGTCTTCAATAATGTCCTCTCATTATTTGTCAGGTGTTGCCAGAGTTGACTGCACTCTTTGAGGAGGTGGAGCGATTTCCTTTTGTTTTTTTGTCGTGGTTCAACGAAAGCTTGAAGCAAAATCTCCGCGTGGCTCATTATTTCAAACGGGCTATTCACCCGCTGATAGCCTGCGAGAACAGGAAAAGAGTAATATATAGAAAATGCAGACCAAGATAATAGCGTTTTCGTATCTGAGTCAGGAATGATATCTAATGCTTTAGTCAATCCAATGCCACGATATTGTGGATGTACAATAACTCGAAATGATTGTAAGATTTTTTTATTGATCTCTGAGAACTCAGGAAATACTTCAAAGGCTTTTGGCCACGGCCGAATACACAAATTAACGCCGACCAACACTCCTTTAGCGTAAGCAGCCACAACATGGTCAACTAACGGCGCTAAAATATCGATGTCATTCGGATTGTCATTTTCATAATGATAGCGTGAAAGTTTTTTATAGTCGTCTATAGTGCCTTTCTTGATTGTTATTTCTAAACTTTCTAATATGTTCGTACTTTTTGTTTTTCTACTTGAAATGCGGTGTTTTCCATCCGTGCAAAGCTCAATATGAACATCAGGTTTTAAATAGTCGACAATATCTTCATGGCAAGTCGCGATAAATGCACTTTGTCTGCTGGTGCGAAGAATTTTTCCTAAGTTTATAGCGACTATTTGAGCAGTGCGTCTATCGAGTCGTGTAGTAAACTCGTCAAGGACTAGAGGCCCCATTCCGTGGAGTAAGGCTGACGCAATAAGAAAGCGCTCTTTTTGCCCATCAGAAAGGTGAGAATAAGGAACTATAAGGATGCGCGGTTCTCCCAATCCGAATTTTGAAAGATAGCGGATAACTTCGCCGGCATCGTCGTAAGGTATAATTTCCGCTATCGACTTCTCTTTATCAACATGGCTTGGTGTTTGTTTTATGGCTGAGAACTGTCGAGAAATATCTTTCAATAGCAGGCTTTTACCTACCCCACTTGCCCCTGTTATCAGGGTAATTCCGTTTCGTGGGATTTCTAGATTTGATAACGACTCCCACCACCCGTCTTCAGATAAGCCAAAGGTTTTAATTATGTCTTGGCATACTTTGTTTGAGCTATTCGGTGGTGGGATATGTATGTCTACTTTTGTATTTATAATATTCATAGAGCGGTTCGCCTCGGCTTATTAACTATAATGGGCGTATCAGTTTTTATGATTGATATTGCTAAGACATATGCTCGGGATGGCACCAATTGTCACGCTTGGACACAAGTCGTCTAACAGGTCATCAAGCAGTTGTTGGCGCGCATTACTAAATATGGGGGAGTTTAATATATCAATATATAGTTTTTGGAGGTGTGGCGCATTTCTCCAAGCTGGGCATAATATTAGCGATGCATATCTGCCCCAAGCGTCATTGGTGGGGCCGGATACGATCATCAGTCGCATAGAAGCTTTGACTTTAGGATTTGAATAGCTATCAGATACGGGCGTGCAGGGTATGCCATTTTTATGAAGGATTGTCGCAATAGACCACGCTACTATGGCGTTGGGATAATAATCGGAGAATGCTAGAGTAAGGCCACTTCTCGACGCTATAGGCGACCAATCCAGATGTACCAAATTTTTCAATGGCAACGGATCATCAGATGGTGCAGAAACTTTTGCCCAACCTACATGTTCTGCACAGTTGATTTCTTTTAAAATATCTCTAATTTCTTTGCGAAGTGAATTCTTGTCGCTTTCAATAAGCTCGCCTGAAAATACAAGAATACTTCTTAGAGATGTTTTCTTAATAATACGCAGTCCATTGGCTGTGCTTGAGTTAAATGGGGTGGCGGTATCTGCAGTTTGATTAATAATTCCTTTTTCGTAAAGAGTGATATTTTCTTCAGGATTGCGCACAACTTCTACAAGAATAGTGGGAAGAGTGTTGTAAGGGCAAAAAGCTTCCCAGCGATTAGGAGCAATTTCAGAGATTTGTCGTGCTCCTGGCCATTTATCAGTACGAAATGGTATCCATGCGGGAGATGATAGCAACCCTTCAAAAGCCGGGACTTTATTTTGAAATCTAATAATCGCACTTCCATCTCGTGTTAACGCTAAATTCGCATTGCGTAAGATTAGATGACGAACAATCAAATCATGGTTGGCTAGATAATTAAGCCCATTCAAATAATCCGCCCCTGAAATATCACGCAGGCTGAAGTTTCCACTGGCTTTGGGGGAAAGAATGTACGTATACCCATCATCCTCAATACTTATGTCACAGCCGCCTTCCACACTTACGTTTGGGAGTGGTACAGACAGCGGTGAGCGTGGAGGAAGCGCTCCCAAACTCGCTAATTGCAGAGCTCCATAGTTGCGAGGAGATCTTAATGGTCCAGGAGGTGCATCCACAGCAATTCTAATCAATTTATGATGCTCCGCCATATAGCCTCCTGACACCCTGATGGAAGTTTTGTAAAAAATTAGAGGGTGATGTTTTTATGGGTCGAGTTGTTTTGTGCTAATTTTATTAAAGGGTAGGCTGCTTAGAACAGTGCAATAGCATTTGATTTGTGCGCTTTTAATCACCGATTAATGGATGCTCTTGTTGTTCGGTGTTAGAGTTTTGCATGCAGTAGATTTTTAAGTGTTCTTGAGATTTTTTGGCGGATTTTTTAAGGAGTAAAATGTATTTTTTTTCATGCTCAATAAAGCCGCCAATCTTATGGGATAGCAGGGAAGGCATTGTTGTTTTTGCGCTAAGCAATTCTTGCCTGGCGGCCGTTCCTAGATCATCAATTTTTCTTAACATGGGTAGCACGAGCGCACGCATTTGCTGTTCGAAGAGCAGAAATCTACAGGTGTCTACATGTAAGTTTTGAACGGCGATAGTGAACCCGCAATTGATTACGTTATGCCACCATCCCGGGGGTATATAAATGGCATCACCTGCCAATATCGTACCTTCGAAAATTTCGGCCCCTTGCTCCAATACGTTATTAGCAATGTCAGGATTAAATAAGTCTTGTCCATTCGAAACTGCAAATGTGTGAGAGGGTGACACCAAACGTGCTTTTTTTTCGCCCACAATCATGGTTAACACAGAGTTCACAAAAAAAGAATCTGTGTGGAGAGGGCTTGATACCTGTTGGTAGCCTATAAGTAAATTCGTCGGCGGTATTGAAATCGAAGAAGGCAGTTTGTATAGCCAGTTGTCAGGGAAACAGGGGAGCGTCATATCTATATCATCTAAGAGTTCAGGGAACTCTGTGTGATAGATCCATCCTCCCAGGTAGGGTGGGTCATTGACTTCATCTGAAAGGTAATTTCCTTCTGCTAAGTTTAAATAGACGTTTAGAAGCATTTTACGTTGATTCTTATAAAGTTCTTGCTTTTTTGTCTTGTAGTGGCAGACAGGAACCTCAACATGCCCGTAAGTGTTTCTGAAGAAGTCGGCAGACCACCGTTTAATTGCAGGCCAATCCTTACCCATTCCTTTTAGAATGACTGGCGTTTCATTCATCAGATATTTTTCTTGAAATAGTGCTGTTTCGTCGGCATCAATTTCATCAAGAAAAATTATATTTTTGTTTAGCAAATGGATAATCCTCATTGATGAGTTGCTATCGTTCTTTGAAAAAAGGTCAAACTAATGAATGACCTTTTTTCGAGCTTCCTAGCGTGCTGTTAACAACGGCTAAAAACGGCTTGAAGCATCAATTCATCATCTGCCGAATCTAAGAAGAAAGATATATCTTCACTTTCATTGGTCACGGCAAAAACAATGTCTGTTTCAACTGCAGATTCGATCACTTCATCGTTTTTCATTTTGTATTCTCGCTTTGGGTTTGTGAGTAATAACTGCTTTGGATTTAGCAGTAACTGACTAATCCCACATTCCGATCTCTCTAGAGCTATGCGCAGCTACTCATTGACGAGAGAAGCGCCTCGGAATTGCTGAATCAATCAGCGCCTCTGGAGTAAAGATCATTTTGCGAGCATTACGCAAATAGCCATTCCATGGTTTTTTACGTCTCAGTGCCTTCGTACTAGAGGGAATAGCCGCTGCTACAAAAAAATTAATTCTGATTGTCAGGCACAGTACGATGTTAGGATGTTTCCTACGAAGAACTACTTGCTTGTCTTACAGAGATAACTTTCAACATTTTAGGACCCTCCAAACAAAAAAAAGCCCCGTGACCGAATGGACCACGGGGCTAAAAATTGGCTGGATGCGACCAACCAAAGGAGCGCTTGAATTACTTGGCGGTTGCTACCACCGTATCCGGCTGCCAGCCGCCGCCCAACGCCTTGTAGATCGCCACAATCCCGCGATACAGGTCTACTTCGGCCTGGGCCTGGGAGTCTTCGGCGGCCAGGCGTTCACGTTGTGCGTCGAGCAGTACCAGGAAGTCCACGGTGCCTTCGCGGTAGCGGATTGCCGCGAGGTCGGCGGCGGCGCGGCTGGATTCGCTTTGACGGATCAGCGAGACCAGGCGTTGCTGGCGTTTGCCGTAATCGCTGAAGGCGTTTTCGGACTCTTCCAGTGCGAGCAGGACTTGCTGCTCGTAGGTCGCCAGGGCGCCATCGGCCTGTGCATCGGCACCGCGCAAACGTGCGCGCACGCTGCCCAGGTCAAATGCGGCCCAGGTGATGCTCGGGCCAAGGGCCCAGGCGTTGGCGGCCGATGAGCCGATCTGCGAACCCCGCCCGGCGGTAAAGCCGAGGAAACCGCTGAGGCTGACCCGTGGGAACAGGTCGGCCTTGGCCACGCCGATACGCGCGGTGGCGGCGGCCAGTTTGCGTTCGGCGCTGAGGATGTCCGGGCGCCGTTGCAGCAGTTGCCCCGGGTCGCCGATCGGCAACGCCTTGGCAATCGCCGGCAGGTCTTTGGGGCTCAGGTCGACGGTCAGCTTGTCGGGGCGCTGGCCGAGGAGGGTGGCGATGCGGTTGCGCTCGCGCACTTGTTCGGCCTGCAGTTGCGGCACGCTGGCTTCCACCGCCGCGAGGCGTGCGTCGGCACGCTCGACGTCGAGTTGGTCGCCGACCCCGGCATCACGCAGGCTGACGGTGATGGTGCGCGAATCCTGCTGGTTCTTGAGGTTGTCCAGGGCAATGCGTTCACGCAATTGTGCGCCGCGCAGTTGACCGTAGGCGTCCACCAGTTCGGCAATCATGGTGACTTGCAGTTGGTACAGGTCGGCTTCGGCAGCCTGCTGGTCGGCGTCGGTGGCTTCCAGGTTGCGCTGGATTCGACCGAACAGGTCCAGTTCCCAGGCCATGTCCAGGCCCAGGTCGTAACGCTCGCTGTTGACGCGCTTGGTGGTCTGGCCAGGGATCTGCCCTTTGCCCAGGTCACTGCTGGCGCGGCTGGTAATTACCGGCATGGCGTCGTTGCTGGCGTCATCGCGAATCGCACGGGCAGCACGCAGGCGGGCAAAGGCGACGCGCAGGTCACGGTTACCTTGCAGCGACTGAGTCACCAACTGGTTGAGGGTCGGGTCCTCGAATTGCTGCCACCAGATGCCTTCGAACTTGGCGTGGTCGTAGTTCTTGGCGTCCACGGCGGCGGTGATATTGGCCGCCTCCGGGGTCTGGGTATTGTAGTCCGGGCCCACGGCACAGGCGGCAAGCGCCAGTACCAGGAGGCTCGGCAGGAATATTTTCACGCTCATTGCTGTGTCTCCAGCTTCAAGGCCTTGGCCGCTTTGCGCGCGTCCTGGCGCTCCACATAACGTCGGATCAGTACGTAGAACACTGGCGTCAGCAACAGACCGAAGAAGGTCACCCCGATCATCCCGGAGAACACCGCCACACCCATGGCATGACGCATCTCGGCACCGGCACCGCTGGACAACACCAGGGGCACTACACCCATGATGAAGGCGAACGAGGTCATCAGGATCGGCCGCAGACGCAGACGGCATGCTTCGAGTACCGCCGCCAGTGGGTCGAGACCCTCGGCTTGTTTATCCTTGGCAAACTCGACGATCAGAATCGCGTTCTTACACGCCAGGCCCACCAGTACGATCAGGCCGATCTGGGTGAAGATGTTGTTGTCGCCGCCCGAGATAATCACCCCGGTGATGGCCGACAGCAGCGTCATCGGTACAATCAGGATCACCGCCAATGGCAGGCTCCAGCTTTCGTATTGGGCGGCCAGTACCAGGAACGCCAGCAGTACGCAGAGCGGGAACACGAACAGCGCGGTGTTGCCCGAGAGGATTTGCTGATACGTCAGGTCGGTCCACTCGTAGGTCATGCCGTTGGGCAGTTCATCCTTCAACAGTTTCTCAATCGCCGCCTGGGCCTGGCCGGAGCTGTAGCCCGGTGCGGCGTTGCCGTTGATTTCTGCGGTGATGAAGCCGTTGTAGTGCATCACGCGGTCCGGGCCCGAGGTGTCGCTGACCTTGATAAAGGTCGCCAGCGGGATCATCTCGCCTTTGTTGTTACGCACTTTCAGCTGGCCGATCTGGTCTTCATCCTGGCGGAACTGCTGCTCAGCCTGCACGTTGACCTGGTAAGTACGGCCGAAGCGGTTGAAGTCGTTCGCATACAACGAACCCAGGTAGATCTGCAGGGTGTCGAAGATGTCGCTGATCGCCACGCCGTGGGTCTTGGCCTTTTCACGGTCGATGGCAGCATCGACCTGGGGCACGTTGACCGTGTAGCTGGTGAACAGGCCGAACAACTCAGGTACGCCACGGCTTTTGGTGATGATGTTCTGCACTTCTTTGTACAGCTCGTCATAACCCAGGTTGCCACGGTCTTCGACCTGCAGGCGGAAGCCGCCAATCGTCCCCAGGCCCTGTACCGGCGGCGGCGGGAAGATCGCCATGTAGGCTTCTTCGATGCTGCTGTACTTGCCGTTCAGTGCACCGGCAATCGCACCTGCGGACAGGCTCGGGTCTTTACGCTCCTCGAATGGCTTCAAGGTCACGAACACGATGCCGTTGTTCGGGCTGTTGGTGAAACCGTTGATCGACAGGCCGGGGAAGGCGATAGCGCTTTCCACACCGGGCTGTTTCATGGCGATGTCAGACATGCGCTTGATCACGTCTTCGGTACGGTCCAGGCTCGCGGCGTCCGGCAATTGCGCGAAGGCCACCAGGTATTGCTTGTCCTGGGCCGGAACGAAACCGGTCGGCGTGTGGGCGAAGCCCAACCAGGTCAGCACCATCAGGCCGGCGTACAGGAACAGCGCAATGCCGCTGCCGCGAATCACCCGGCGCACGGTGCCGACGTAACCATGGCTGGCTTTGTCGAAGAAGCGGTTGAACGGTTTGAACAACCAGCCGCCGAGCAACTTGTCGAGGAACTTGGAGAAGCGATCCTTCGGTGCGTCGTGACCTTTAAGCAACACGGCTGCCAGCGCGGGCGACAGGGTCAGCGAGTTGAACGCCGAAATCACCGTCGAGATCGCAATGGTCAAGGCGAACTGCTTATAGAACTGTCCGGTCAAGCCGCTGATGAAGGCCGCTGGAACGAACACCGCACACAGTACCAACGCGGTGGCGATGATCGGGCCGGTCACTTCGCTCATGGCCTTTTCAGTGGCCGGGAACGGTTCGAGTCCCAATTCGATGTTCCGCTCGACGTTCTCCACCACCACGATGGCGTCGTCCACCACGATGCCGATGGCCAATACCAGGCCGAACAGTGACAGGGCGTTGAGTGAGAAGCCGAACAGGTGCATCACCGCAAACGTACCGATCAACGATACCGGCACCGCCACCAATGGAATGATCGAGGCGCGCCAGGTCTGCAGGAACAGGATCACCACCAGCACCACCAGGATCAGTGCTTCGAACAAGGTGTGGACCACTGCCTCGATGGAGCCGCGCACGAAGACGGTCGGGTCATAGGCGATGCGGTAATCCATGCCTTCCGGGAAGCTCTGCTTGAGCTCCGCCATCTTCGCCCGCACTTCATTGGAGATGTCGATGGCGTTGGAGCCAGGGCGCTGGAAGATCGGAATCGCCACGGCCGGCTGGTTATCGATCAACGAGCGCAGGGCGTATTGGCTGGAGCCCAACTCCACCCGCGCAATGTCTTTGAGGCGGGTGATTTCGCCGTTGGCGCCGGCACGGATGACGATATTCTCGAACTCTTCCTCAGTGACCAGGCGGCCCTGGGTGTTGACCGAGAGTTGGAAGCTGGTGTCATTCGGTGCAGGCTGCGCGCCCAATGCACCGGCGGCCACCTGGCGGTTCTGTTCACGAATGGCCGTCACCACATCGGTAGCGGTCAGATTGCGCGAAGCGGTCTTGTTCGGGTCCAGCCACACACGCAGGGAGTAATCGCCCATGCCGAACAACTGCACATCGCCCACGCCGCCCAGGCGTGCCAACTCATCCTTGATATTGAGGATGGCGTAGTTGGACAGGTAGAGCATGTTGTAGCGTTGGTCCGGGGAGGTGATGTGCACCACCATGGTCAGGTCGGGAGAGGCCTTGTCCACGGTGATACCGATGCGCGTCACTTCCTCAGGCAGTTTCGGCTGGGTCCGCGTCACCCGGTTCTGTACCTGCACCTGCGCGTTGTCCAGGTCGGTGCCCAGGGCGAAGGTGATGGTCAGGGTCAGCTTGCCGTCGGCGGTCGACTGCGAGGACATGTACAGCATGTTCTCGACGCCGGTGATGGCTTGCTCGAGCGGAGCGGCCACGGTTTCACCGATGACTTTGGGGTTGGCGCCCGGGAAGTTGGCGCGCACCACCACGGTCGGCGGCACGACTTCGGGGTATTCGCTGATCGGCAATTGGAACAGCGAGATCGCGCCGGCGATCAGGATCAACAGCGAGAGCACCGCTGCGAAGATCGGCCGCGAAATGAAGAACTTGGAAAAATTCATCTTGAGTCGTATCCCTTAACCGCGTGGAGTCGCAACGGCTGCGAGCTTGGGCGCGGTTTTTTCCGGCGCCACTTGCTCCAGGTTGCTGGCTTCAAGCGCTTGTCGTTGTTGTGCCAAGGCCGCGAGGGTTTCCTTGCTGGCCATCGGGATGGTTTCCGGAGCGACCGGCGACCCAGGGCGCACGCGCTGCAGGCCCTTGACGATAATGGTGTCGTCCTTGTTCAGGCCGCTGCGTACGATGCGCAAACCTTCGATCTTCGGCCCCAGTTCCACCGAGCGATACGCCGGCTTGTCGCCGTCCATCACCAGCACGAACTTCTTGCCCAGGTCAGTGCCCACGGCCTCGTCGTTGATCAGCACGGCGGAGTAGGTGCCGCTGCCGACCAGTTTCAGGCGCGCATACAGGCCAGGGGTGTATTCGCCCTTGCTGTTGTCGAACACGGCGCGACCCCGGATGGTGCCGGTGGCCGGGTTGACCTGGTTGTCGACGAAGTTCATCTGGCCCAGGTGCGGGTTGCCGGTTTCGTTGGACAGGCCCAGGTAGACAGGGGTGGTAGCACCACGACGGCCTTGGCGAGCCAGCTCGGTGTACTTGAGGAATACGCGCTCATCGGCGTCGAAGTAGGCATAGACCTTGTCGGTGGAGACCACGCTGGTGAGCGCGGTGACGTCGGCGGTCACCAGGTTGCCGGCGGTGATTTCGGCACGGCTGACGCGGCCGCTGATCGGCGAGGTCACGCGGGTGAAGCTCAGGTTCAGCTTGGCCAGGTCCAACTGCGCCTGGATCCCGGCGACGGCGGCGCGCGCTTCCTGGGCGGCGGTGGTGCGCGAGTCGGCCAGTTCGGCGGAGATCGCATTGCTCTGGCGCAGGCGTTCGCCGCGCTGGGCTTCATTGTCGCTGCGCGAGGCGGCGGCTTTGGTTTGTGCCAGCTGGGCTTCGAGGCGGCGCACTTCAGCCTGGAACGGACGCGGGTCGATCTGGAACAGCAGGTCGCCCTTCTTCACCAGGGCGCCTTCGATGAAGGCCACCTGATCGATCTGGCCCGAGACGCGTGGACGAATCTGCACGGTTTCCGGTGCTTCCAGGCGACCGGTGAATTCGTCCCACTCGTTGACCGGTTGCTCCAGCACCTTCGCCACGCTGACTTTTGCAGGTGGCATGGCGGCCGCTTGTTCCGGGGTCTTGCCGCATGCGCTCATCACCACCACGGCCAAAATCGCCAGGGGAAAGCGCAAATGTTTGAGTGACTGTTCCATGAGGTGCATCCGCCAATGTATTTGAGATGGGCGGATCATGCGCGGCGCTGTGCTATGTCACGAATCGAATGAAGCAAAGGTAACTATCATTCGGAATGATATAAGCGCGAGATTAGCCCTCTAGCATGGGGGTTTCGTTAGGGTGCTATCAATGGGCTTGATGACAAAACACTATTGCGTGCGGTGCAACTCAGGATTTTCTGGGGGGTAGATTTCGGTGTTCCGTGCAGCGTGCGCATGGAAGCGCTAAATAGGTGGCCCCACAGCGGCTGGGCGAATAGGCCTGTGATGCCCATTGGAAGTCGAGTGGCACCAGATTGATCGACGCCAAACCCGCCGAGTATGCCGGGACCGGGCATAGCAGCGGGTGATGAATCGCCCGAGTGAGCGGCCGGCCCTATTGGAAATACACCGGCTTGTAGGAAATTGTCTTGGTCACGTAGCGTGGCTCTTCGCCTAAACCTGCCACATTAAACTCTTGCTTCACGCCATGCGTTTTGGTGACTTTTGGGGTGATCTTGTTAATCAGGTCATTTTTGAGCTTATCGTTCGCCCATCTTTCGGCACCTTCGGCAGAAAGGCCAGGTAACTTATCTTGACGGCCGATTGCCAGCTCGTTTCGCCTCTGGGTCATATAGGTGGAACCATAGTTCATGGTCACCGTGCCCTCGAAAGCCTTGACGGGGCGCTTGATCTCTTGCTGTAGCAATCGAGCAAACGAATGACTTCCGCCCTCACCGGAGTGGCAAATCAACAACCTGATGTTGTCGTAACTCGAGGGGTCAACACCCTTGCTTTTTAATAACGCAACCAACTCTTTAGCGGAGTACTGCGTTTGGTCGATAACCACATGGGTGCCTTGTCTCAGCAACTTGTCAACAAAGTCGCGCCCATGCCCGTGGGCCACAATGTTAAGACGCTGCGGCCCCTTGTAGTTGTCAACATAGGTATGCACTTCGTTGGCGATCATTTTGAGGTCTTGCATGTGATTCGGCTTAATGGCTTTGTCTTTGGCCAGGCTTTTCTGGAAGTTATTGCCCGGGGACGCAGACGCGGAAGCGGTGGCCGAGACCGGGTCATTTGCCTGAGCGGCGAAGTGCTCTATCTTTGCCCCGTAGGCACGGTTCCTGGCAGCGTCGTAGTGAAACCAATCACCGGTTTTCTCATCCTGTATGGCAGTCGTTTTGATCCGTTCAGTGCGCGTGCCGACTTTATAGGTACCTTCAGCAATATCCGCTCTTTTGACGAACTCATTGAACTGCGCATTGTTCATCCCGCTTTGTTGCAACTTGCGCAGAGTGGGGAATTTTCCGGTTGCGGCATTTGGCACTTGGCTGGCTGGCAGGCCGGGTGCCTTCCCCAGTACACCGCGACCAAATGGCCTGCTTGCCGCTCCGGCCCGTCCAACCCCGCGGGCAGCCCCGGCCGGCACACTTCGTCCTGCCCCACGCAGCGCCCCCGCGCCTTTGCCGAATGCCGCACCTGTCATGTACATGACACCATCGAATATCACATCGCTAAGCGCGGCCAGCCAATCACCGTTGACAAGGTTCATGGCGGCGGATCCACCGGGTGCCAGGCCAGTGATGAATTTGAGCCTGGCCTTGTCCTTGGCCGCCTCGTCCTCGAATGTGCTGGTTGTCTTGGTCAACTCGAACAGCTTATCGAAGCTGAAGGAGGGGAGGGAATGGCTGGAAACCCGCTCGGCAATATAGTTGCTGCGCGCGCTGGTGAAGGACGCCGGGATGGTGACGGGTAATGGGCTGGCTGCTTGCCTGGCGGCTTGATCCTTCGAAGGGGTCAGCTCTTGGATCGCCGAGCTTTCCCAGGCTTGGCCAACATCAGTGGGGGTTTCGACCCATTCGCCTTGAAGGCCTTCCTTGAAGTTTTCTTTCAGGTCGTCGCGCTTGGTTATTTGGCCTTTCTGCGATGACATTTCATAGAATTCCGGGTTGCCGTCACGCAGGGTATGGACAATCAGCCTGCGGTTGTCCATGGGTTGCGCCGGCGTGAGATCTTCATCTTCTTGTCTGCCTGCGCGAGTGAACACCGTTGTCTTACTGACTTGGCCTTCGACGAACACTCGAATTTTCCCGAACTCGAGATTTTTTCGATCTTCCAGAGGCAGCCTGGATATCTGGTTTTTTATAACGGTGGCGTGTGCGCCGATGAGGTTGTTTTTGTAGGCAGTAAACTTGTTTTTATGCTCGAGTATTGGGTCGGGTCGGTCTGCCAGTTGAGTGAGCATGCTGGTGGGGAACCGGCGGTCTTCGGAAATCCAGCGTGAAAAGACATTTGACTCAGGATTTGAAAGATAGAAATCCACCAATGAGTATCTGATTGGGGTGAGATAGGCATGAGCACCGTGGGCTCGCCCTGCAGGCCCGTTATCCCGGAAACACTTGAGTTCGTAAGGCAATTCGACACCGAATTTTTTCTTCAGCGCCTCCAAGGCAAGCTCTCGTTGGGTCGGCACCTTGGCGGCAAGGTGTCCGAGGGTTGTTTCCAGCGTCGACGTTTTGTCCTTGAATGCTTTTTTCGTCTGATCGATCTGCGCTTGCGGATAGTCGCCGTCCTCCCGGGGCGGGAGCGTACCGTGCAGTTTCCCCCATTCGATCAACGCCAGGCGGGATGTCCCCTCCTGTATGGCTTGGCCGAAATCGGTAATCGGGTCCTTGGCATCCTGCGCAAACACCTGGGCAAAGGTCATATCTGCGGTGGCGCCAGGGCTGTAGGTTTCAATGCGCGCCACTGCGGCCTTGAACGCGACCCAGGCAGTCGAGCCGTAACTCACGTCATTGGGAATGTTCTGGACCAGCAGCTCAGGCGCCGCCCGCGCCAGCAGCAGGTGCGCGGCCACGGGTGCCAACTCGGGCGATACCCGGTTGAGCTGGACGAGATGGTCGGCGAGGCCCTGTTTGATCGTCACCAGGGGCTTTCCACTGAAACGGTCGTCTGCCAGGTTGTATCCCGCCACATGGTTTGGCTTTGGATGAAACAGGCTTTCCTTGTCCAGGGTGGTCGCAATGGCGGTCAGGACCCAGTCATGGGGCGTGCTGGTTTTCCAGGTGTCGCCCATCTTGGCCTTCAGGGCGGATTCGAGTTCGCGGGCCTTGGGCGTATTGACTATTTTTTCTATGACTTGCAGAGGATTGCGCAATTCGCTGGTGGAAAATTGCATGTTTTTCGCCAGGTAGCCCAGCGCACCGCGTCGATCCGGACGTGACGTCCCATCGTTGCTCAGGGTCGGCAGGTTAAGGTTGTAGTTGAAGTGGCTGTAGACGGTTTTTTGTTCGTAATTCTCCAGCGGCACGGGCCAGGACAAGGCTCCGCCGAGGCTGCCGAGTTTCGAGACCGGCAGCGGTGCGCTGCTGATGACGTTCCTGACGTTCTCGAGTTCTGCCACGGTTTTTGGCAGGATCCAATTGTTCGCAAGCATAAACTGCTCGAGGGTCGGCGCCGTGGTGTCACCCAATTGTCTCTGCTGGCTGAACGACGAGTCGGGATCCACCGCCATCGTGGTGTTCTTCAAGGCCTCTTCGACCTGGCGAAACCCACTGTTCACCAGGTGCGTCAATTTGGCGGACAACCCATGCATATCGGCGAGATCACCTCGCGCAGTTTTTTCGTCGTCAAGTATGCCCAGGTCGGCTGCAGGTGCCATTTGACTGTCTGGATCGTTAGCCGCGTTTTTCCGGAACACTTGGGTCTGCGCCAACTCATTGGCTCGCGCCGCATTGCCATTGGCGTCTTCTCCATAGAAATTCGCCACGACAAACAGAGGCGCGGATGAGTGACTGCCGGGGGTGACGATCAAGGGGTTGTTGCCTGCCGCCACAACGCCTGCCGCGCGCAGCACGGGGGCAACGAGCGTGTCCCATAACGGGTCTTTATCCGCGGCCCTGAACGTCTCGCGACGGCCACTGGCAGTCGCGGTGAGATGGCCGAAGGAACTGATCGACAGCGGCTTGGACAGATCAATATGTTTGGCGCTCGCCCATTCCACGAACTGGGGGTTTTCAAGCAGTTTGTGCAGGTGGCCCCACCACTGGCCGAATGTCGATTGCGGCGGTATGCCGTTGATAGTGTCCGTACCGTCAAATGAAGGCCCGTTCCGGGCGATGGTCTGCGCGGCCGTGGCAAATAACAGCGCGAGGGCTTTGTCGCCCTTGGCTTCGGGGCGGGCGTCCGGGGCTTGATCGGCGGTGTGTGCCGCGTTGCCGGTGCCGGCTGCCGGGAGAGGGGGGATGGCGGTTGTTGGCGGAAGAGGGCGTGCTGGCGTGACAGTCGGCTGGGTGACGGTCGCTGATAGGCTCATGCAGTGTTATCTCGCGGTCTGGTTCAGGCAGAGTCACCCAGCGCGGGTTTTATCGACTGGGCTCGTAGCGTGAGTGAGTCACCGTGAGGTTTGATTCCAATTTTCCGACAGCGGAATGTTATCAATTGCTACCTGCCGGACTGTGCGAGGCGGTCATCCCCAGGCGCGCCTGTTGCCGTGGGCGCCGTGCGTCATCGTGCGTCACCTGGGTCGTCAGTGCGAAATTGTGGACAGGGCCGTGCAGCCCGGAAAATCGACTCCAGTTGCCAGGTATCTGTCGAGCACGCCCGTGCTTCGAGGCTTGGCTGACGACGCGTACTTAAACTGGAGCAAGACATGATTCAATACCTCAAGACTGCCAAACCGGTGGCTGCACAGGCCGAGATCGCGAGCCAGGTTCGCGATGTGGTGGCTGACATCATTGCCAACGTCGGTCGCCAGGGGGATGCCGCCGTCCGTGAGTATTCCCGGCAGTTCGATCAGTGGGACCCGCTCAGCTTTCGTCTGACCGATGAGGAAATTGCCGCCTGCGTCGCCAGCCTCTCGGCGCAAGAGATCGGCGATATCACCTTTGCCCAGGAGCAGGTGCGCCGCTTTGCGCAGGTGCAAAAGGCTGCGCTGGTGGATGTCGAGGTCGAGACTCTGCCGGGCGTGATCCTGGGGCACAAGAACATTCCTGTGAACTCGGTGGGCTGCTATATCCCCGGCGGCAAATACCCGCTGTTGGCGTCGGCGCATATGAGCGTGTTGACTGCCAAGGTCGCCGGCGTCAAGCGCGTGGTGGCCGTGGCGCCGCCGTTCGATGGCCGCCCGCATCCGGCCATCGTCACGGCGATGCACCTGGCGGGCGCTGACGAGATCTACTGCCTCGGCGGGGTGCAGGCCATTGCCGCGCTTGCCTTGGGCACCGACACGTTTGCGCCGGTCGACATGGTCGTGGGCCCCGGTAACGCGTATGTGGCAGAAGCCAAGCGCCAGTTGTACGGCAAGATCGGTATCGACCTGATCGCCGGCCCCACCGAAACCCTGGTTATCGCTGACGAAACCTCCGATGCAGAACTGGTGGTCGCCGACCTGCTGGGGCAAGCAGAGCATGGCGTGAACTCTCCGGCGGTGTTCCTGACCAACTGCCGTGCACTCGCCGAGGCGATTCCAGCCGAGATCGAGCGCCAACTGGCGGTCCTGCCGACGGCCGGGGTGGCTGCCATCGCCTGGCGTGACTACGGTGAAATCATCCTCTGTGACAGTGTTGAAGAACTGGTGGAGGAGGCCGATCGCATCGCCTCCGAGCATGTCCAGGTCATGACCCGTGATCCGTTGTATTTCCTCGAGCACATGACCAATTACGGCGCGCTGTTCCTCGGGGAGCGCACCAACGTCTCGTATGGCGATAAAGTCATTGGCACCAACCACACCCTGCCGACCACCAAAGCTGCGCGGTACACCGGCGGGTTGTGGGTGGGCAAGTTCATCAAGACCTGTACGTACCAGCGCGTGCTGACGGATGAGGCCTCGGTGCTGGTGGGCGAATACTGCTCGCGACTCTGCGCGATGGAAGGGTTTGCCGGCCACAAGGAGCAGGCGGATATCCGCATCCGTCGCTACAAGACCACCGCTTGAGTCACGCCCTGCTGCTCGCAATGGGCAGCAGGGCGGCGTTGCTTTTAGTCCTGCCCACCCCAGACAATCGCCGCATTGTCTCCCGTCATGTACTCGCGCACCTCCACCGGCAGTGACAGGTCGTCGGGCAGCAGCACTGTTGCCGCGCGCAGGTGCCGTTTGCGAATCAGGCCTTTTTCCACATAGTTCAACGTCAGCCGGGTGGAGAAGGGCTGGCGATAGGACGATGACGCCACCCCGGTGACCAGCCCGTGCAGAAAGCGTATGGGCCGCCGGTGCTGCGGCGTGAGGATCGAGAAAGTGATTTCGTTGCGCTGCTTGCCCTCGAAATCCACCATGAACAACCGGTCGCCCAGCAACAGGCAGAAACCGTGATAGGTGAACGAGTAGCCGGTCTTGCCGCTGCCATCCTGCAATGGGAAGCGCTCGACGGTCACGTACTGCACCATCGTGTCCGCGCGGTAGAGGCACGTCACCGAGCGCAGGATCCGGCCTTTATAGATCGACGAGTTGTGGTAGCGGTAATACACGCCCAGGTAGTCGTCCAGCGCGTGCGCCGAAGCCTTGGCCAGTGGCAGGAAATGATTGAACTGCGCGGAGGCACGCAGCCCGATCGGCAGCTCGTTTTCAAACCCTTCGTAGAACTGCTTGAAGTCGGCCGGGGGACGAAACAGGTCCTCGGCTTCCATCATGAAATACCGCGCGATTTTCTGCAGGATCTTCTGCGACGGCACATGCTGGCCGGCCAGGTACTTGTTGAACTGCTGGCGGTTCACATCGATCTTGCGGCACATGTCAGCGACTGACCGGCACGACTCCACCAGCGTGGCGAGGTTTCTCTGCACGTTGCCTTGCAGGTCATTGCGCACTTGATGGCGCTCTCCATGGGAGGGGGCGATTACAACTGACATGGGGGCGTGGATCTCCTCGCAAGCGGCTTTTTTAGTTTTTTTTCGGGCAGCGGATCAGGCGTGAGCTGCATGCCGAGCATGCTAGATAGTCTGCAACCGAGCGTCCAGCACGCACTTGCCGGACTGTCGCTGCTGCACATGTGCGTCGGTCTGCGTCACACCACAGCCATCTGCGAAATTGAGCCGCGCGCCCGATCTCTCGATACTCGAAACGTCCACGTGGCCTGCTCGCCGGCAGTCTATGAGCGCGTGCATGTCAGCCATCAAGAGCGACCTTCCACGTGGGGCACCTTGCAACATCACTGTCTAAATACTGATGGCCAGCGGCCATTAATTCCAATAACGAAGGGGCCTCAGCCCCTCGACAGGTGATCCATGTTATCGAGCAAACGCGACAACTCCCTGGTTACGCCCAGAATCAAGAAAGCGCGAATGGCCACGTTCGCGGGCTTCATGATCATGGGGGCGCTGTTTTACACCTGGTCGGTCGGGGTGAGCGCGTTTCGAAACCATTTAGGCATGGAGGGAAGCCTCGGCGACCTGAACTTCGGCATGGTCGCCCTGGGGATTGCCATCGGCGGCACCTTCGGTGCATTCATCGTCGGGTATTTCGTCGACCGTTTCGGCCCACGGACCGTGATCCGCACCACCTTGCTGGCCTATCCACTCTCGCTCATCGCCCTGGGGTTCGCCTCGCAATACACCTTCGCGCTGATGTTCGGATGCCTGTTGGGCGCCTTGCGCGGGTCGGTCGATACCGCCCTGAATGCGCACGGTGTGCAGGTCGAACGGTTCTATCAACGCTCCATCATGTCGGCGTTTCATGCGTACTTTTCGTTGGGCGGCTTTCTGTTTGGAATCCTGGCCAGCTACCTCGCCGGCTTTTCTTCCGACAGCGCGATTATTCCCTTCACGGTGGCCGGCGTTTCGCTGGCGCTGCTGAGCCTGCTGACCAGCCAGTTCATGCTCGGCAAGGACGAGCTGCTGCCGGTCAACCACGAACCGACCCGCAGCGCCGCCGCGCCCACCGCGCGTAACTGGAAAGTGCTGATGTTGATGGTGGCTTTCGGCGCGCTGCTGATTGCCGGGATGATCAGTGAAAGCTCGGTCAGCGACTGGGGCCAGGAGTTCCTGGTGCGCGAGACCGGCATGACCATCTCGACCGCCGGCCTGGCCATCAGCTTCTTTACCGGCGCTGGGTTTATCGCGCGCATGACCGGTGACTGGCTGGCCGAGCGTATCGGTGCGGCGGCGATGGTGTTCTGCTGCGGCGCCATCTCGATTGTCGGCATCTTCCTGGCAACCCTGAGCCACGCCCCGGTGATGGGCATGGCCGGCTTTGCCCTGCTGGGGCTCGGGCTCGCCTGTATCGCGCCGCTCATGCTGTCGGCGGCGGGGCGCAAGGACCCGGCCAACTCGGGCCGCAATGTCGGCATCGTCAACGGCATCGGGTTTGGCGGCATGCTCGGTGGCCCGGCGGTCTATTCGTACCTGGTGAGCACCTACGGCATCGGCGCGCTGTTCTACATGCCGCTGGTGCTCATGAGCCTGATCGCGATCTTCGGCCCGCTGTTGATGCGGGTCAAACCCGGCGCCTCGGCGGGCCATCCGGCTGCACCCGCAGCCGCCAACAACAGTGAGGCGAAGATTTAAATGCAAGCCACTCCTGAAGTCATTGTGATCGGCAGCGGTGTCGGCGGCGCCATGACCGCCCGCCGCCTGGCCGAACACGGGGTGAACGTGCTGATGCTCGAGCGTGGCGACTGGGTGCCGAAGGAAGCCGACAACTGGCGCGTGGCCTCGGTGTTCTTCGACAAGAAATACACCGCCCACGACACCTGGCTGGATGCCCAAGGCAAGCCGTTTCGCCCGAGCATCTACTACAACGTCGGCGGCTGTACCAAGTTCTACGGCGGCTCGATGATCCGCTACCGCGAGCGGGATTTCGAGGTGCTGCAGCACGAGGAGGGCGTGTCGCCGGCGTGGCCGGTCAGTTACGCCGAGTTCGAACCGTATTACACCCAGGCCGAGCAGATTTTCAAAGTGCACGGTGACGACCGCGACGATCCGTCGGCGCCGTGGCGCAGCAAGCCGTATCCGTACCCTGCGGTGGCGTCGGCGCCTATCGTCGAGCACATGTGCAAGGGCATGCGGGCGGCGGGCGCGCGCACCTCGGCGATGCCGTTGGCGGTCGATTATTCGGCTGACGGCCACTGCACCCTGTGCAAGACCTGCGACGGCTTTCCTTGCCGGATTTCGGCAAAAATGGAGGCAGAGACCGCACTGGTGCAGCCTGCGCTGGCAACGGGCAATGTGACCCTGCGTACCAACACCTTGGTCAAGCGGTTGCTGCTCAGCCAGGACGGCAAGCAAGTGACCGGGGTCGTGGTGGAAAGTGACGGCCAGACTGAAGTACTGACCGCCCGGCTCATCGTGGTCTCCTGTGGCGCCGTCAACAGTGCGGCCTTGCTGCTGCGGTCGGCGTGCGAAGCCGCGCCGAATGGCGTCGCGAACAGCTCGGACGTAGTTGGCCGTTACTACATGGCACACAACCAGACCGCATTGATGGGGTTGTCGCTGCGCCCCAACGACACGGTGTTCCAGAAAACCGTGTCGATGAACGAGTTCTACTTCGGCGCGCCGGATTATCCCTTCCCACTGGGCCATGCGCAGATGCTCGGCAAACTCCAGGGCGGGATGCTCTCGGCCAATGTGCCGTTCATGCCCAAGGTGGTCGGCGCCACCATGGCCAAGCACAGCATGGACTGGATTGCCTTCTCGGAAGACCTGCCGGACCCCGACAGCCGCATCCTGATCAAGGACGGCCAGATCCAGATGGCGATCCGCCGCAACAACCTGCGCCCCCACCGTCGTTTCATCAAGAAGATGGTGGCGCTGCTGCGTGCCAGCGGTTACCCGATCGTATTGACCAAGCCGTTGCTCAAGCACTCCACCTCTCACCAGTGCGGCACCGTGCGATTTGGTCGCGACCCGACGACCTCGGCCCTGGACATCTATTGCCGCAGCCATGACCACGCGAACCTGTTCGTGATCGATGCGTCATTCATGCCGTCGTCCGCCGCGGTCAACCCGGCCTTGACCATCGCCGCCCAGGCGCTGCGGGCTGCGGAACATATTCTCGCGACGGAATTCGGCATCACCTCTATCCGGCGGCCTGATGAACAACAGGCCGCGACACTCTCTCTTTACGCCATAGCAGGAGCGCAGCATGACTGATACGAAAACAAAAAAAATGACCGGTGGGCAAATCGTGGTCGAGTACCTTATCCGCGAGAAAGTGCCCTATGTCTTCGGGATCCCGGGGCATGGCAATACCGCGCTGCTGGACGCCTTTGTCGACCGCAAGGATGAGATCACCCTGGTGCCGGCCATGCACGAGCAAGGTGCGTCACACATGGCTGACGGCTTCTACCGCTCCAGCGGGCAAATCGCGGCTGTCTGCGCCTCCATTGGTCCGGGGGCGACCAATACCCTGACGGGGATCGCCACTGCGTTCGCCGACTCGCTGCCGCAACTGGTGATCAGTGGCGGTGTGCACACCTACATGCTGGGCAAAGGCGTGCTGCAGGAACTCGACCGTCCCCACGGCGATAACTTCCCGCGCATGGCGGAACCCGTGGTGAAGCGCTGGTGGCAACCGGGCACGGTGGCGCAGTTGCCCGGGGTCATGACCCAAGCATTCAACGTGATGCTCGAAGGGCGCCGTGGCCCTACCTTGATCAACCTGCCGCAGGACTTGCAGGCCGAATGTGCGGAAATCGAGTTGCCAGCGCCGCAGACGCACCGTGGCCACGGCCGCCTGCACGGCGACCCGGCCGACATCGCGCGTGCCGTGCACCTGCTGATGTCGGCGGAACGTCCGGTGATCATGGCGGGCGGCGGCGTGATCGCCGCGAACGCCAGTGACGACCTGGTCGCCATCGCCGAACACCTGGGCGCCGCGGTGACCACCTCGTTCATGGGCAAAGGCTCGATCCCCGAGGACCATCCGCTGTATGCCTGGCCGTGCGGCGACCTCGGCTCGATCCCCGGCAATGCGATGACCCGCGAGGCCGATGTGATCCTCGCCGTCGGTTGCCGCTTCAGTGATCGAATCACGTCCTCCTACCGGCCCGGCGTGACCTTCGATATTCCGAACAAGACCCAACTGATCCAGATCGATATCGATGGCTTCGAGCTGGGCAAGAACTACCCGGTGGAAGTCGGCATTGTCGGCGACGCCGGGCCGATCCTGCAGGCGCTGCTGGCCGCATTGCGTGACAACGGGGCGGCGCGTGACTACAGCACCTCGCCGATGTTCCAGCGCCTGCAGCACCTGAAGGCCAAGTGGGAGGAACACCTGGCGCCGCTGCGTACCTGCAATCAGTCGCCGATGACGGTGTCCCAGGTGTTGTTCGAAGCGCGCAAGATCCTGCCGCGCAACACCATTGTCGTGACCGACTCCAGCAACCCGCAGAACCAGGTGTTCAACGAGTTCCCGGTGTATGGCCCCAAGCAGCACATCACGCCGGGTGGTTTCTCCGGGATCGGGTTTGCGCTGCCAGCCGCCATTGGCGCGAAGATGGGCGCGCCGAATCAGCCGGTGGTTGCCATTTGCGGGGACGGCGCGTTCCTGCAGACCGGCCAGGAGCTGGCGACGGCGGTGATGATGGGCGTACCGGCGATTTTCCTGATCATCAACAACGGTGGCTGGGGCGCGATCCGCAACCTGCAACTGAACATGTTCGGCGAGGACCGCGAAATCATCACCGATTTCCGCACTCCGGACGGCGCGTCCTGGTCGGCCAACATTGCCGATTTCGCCAAGTCGCTGGGCGCCGCCGCCGAGCGGGTGACCGACCCGCTGCAGATCGGCGCCGCAGTGGACCGCGCACTCGCGTCCAATCAGCCCTACGTGATCGAGGCGATCTGCTCGATCGAGCGCCCCTGGAGCAACATGCACCCCACCGGCTGGTGGGACATCACCGTGCCCGACTACCTGGGCGAGTATCGCGACGAGTATGTGAAGAACCGCGGTTTCTGATGCGCTGATGCCAACTCCCTGCGCTCATGGACGAGCGCGGGGCTTTATTCCAGAACCGATAGGGCCTGCGAAGTGATGCGATTCAATCAACAGCGAGCGCTGCAATTCAGTGACCAGTTCGTCGAGTGTTACCTGGTCGAGAACGTAAAAGACTTTACCGTCGAGGCGGGCGTGGTGGTCAACCTCGATCACCGCCCCATGAGCATCGGCGGCCCGGTACCGAGTGTGGTGCCTGCGTGGAAATCCACCATGCTGTTCAACGCCGTGGTCGCCGAGGCCGCACGCATGGCGGTGTTCCGCGTGCGCAGCGAGGTCGACCTGGGCGGCATCGTGCTGGGGGAGTGGGACTGGTTTGGCAACCGCTTTGCCAAGTTTCCGCGCACCACGCCGTTGTACATCTCGCGCTACGACGAGATTGGCGCCGTGCACCTGGACCCGTTTGCCTTCGCCAATCAGCGCGAGGCGGTGGTGGATGCACGCGAGTACACGATTCGCCTCAACCTGTGGTGGGCGCCGACCAACACCGACTGTTACTTGCACAATGAACACCCTTTTGTGGAAATTCATACCCAGATCCACGGGGCAGGGCGCATCCAGTTATTCCGCGAGCGCGACGCAAGCACGCTGTACCGGCAGATCAGCATGGCGCCGGGCTACACGCACGACCCCTTCACCCTTGTGGATAGCGAGGGCAGTCCTACCTATCCGTGGCATCGCTACTGGTCGGATTCGGATGCGATCTGGCTGGCAATCGAGTTTCATCCAAAAGGCTGAGGGGATGTCTATGAAACTGGCTGTAGTGACCTGGACACTCGGGCTCAGCGAGCCGCAAGCGGTGCTGGCCAAGGCGCTCGCGCTGGGGCTGGACGGCATCCAGTACTCAGGTGATCACCGCGACGCCTGCCCGGTAGACCTGCGCGAGCAGTCACGTCGGGCAGGCATCACGATTCTCGCGGTCGACCCGATCAAAGCCGGGCCGCAGCACCGCGCCGACGCCACGCAGGACCTGGCCGTGGATTACTACCGGAAGGTCATCGATTTCGCAGCCGAGCTGGGCAACGTGCCCGTGACCTTGCAAGGCCTGTCGCTATGGACACGTAATTGCCCGGATCCTGCCTCGGCGTACGCGCGACTGCTGGCGTGCTGCAAGGTCATCGACGCCTATGCCCAACGCCGCGGCGTGCCCACCTTGTACGAGCCGTGCAACCATTTTGAATTGCCGTTGATCAATACGGCGCAGCAATGCCGGGAGCTGATCCGCGCGGTCGGCAGTGACAACCTGCGCATGGTGCTGGACAGCTTCCACATGAACATCAATGAACCCGACCCGGTGCAGACGCTGCGTGACTGCGCGCACCTCACCGCGATCTATCACATCTCGGATTCCGGACGAGGCGCTATCGGCACCGGGCACATCGACTTCGCCGCCCAGTACCAGGCATTGGTGGCCAACGGTTTCAGCGGCGATGTGTCCATCGAGCTGGTACTGCCGCATCTGCTTCCAGGGCAGCCGCCGGGCAGCGAGTCCGACTGCCAGGCGCTGGATGCGCAGATACGTGCAAGTGCCCGCCAGTGGCGCGCTTACCAACCGGCAGCCGCTCAAGCCGTTACGGCTGGCGGGTGAGGCCACCGGCAATATCGGCATGCGGGCTGCGTCAGCCTATCAACGGTTGATTGGGCCTTGAAGGCTTCGGCCGCCGACGGCCCACGGCAAGGATGCAAGGTCGAGACTGTTTGCGGTGCAGCGCTTTGTGGATTAAAACAGCCCCCCCGGGATGGTTTACTTCAAGGAGATCTGATGTCCGCAGCGACCGCTTCAACGTTCCAGGTATTTTTTCGCAGAGGGTTCAAGCACCTGCTTGAGCACTGGACACCGTTTACGGTGACGGTGATTTTTCTGGGCACAGGCTTTGGCATGCTCAGCCTTTACATCTACACCAAGGCCATTGGCCGCGCGGATATTTTCATGTCCACGCTGGATGCCAAGTAGGCCCTGCTGGTGTGGGTGCTCGTCGTGATGTTCATGATGACCCTGCAGTTGGCGGTGCTGATGGTGTCGGCGTGGTTGTATGGCATGTCGGTTTCATTGCTTTATAGCCGCCGCGACAGCACCCGATGCATCGCGTTGTGCCTGTTGGTGCCGTTGGTGGTCGGGTTCTCCACCTTCATGGCATTGGCGTTTTACTGGAACGAAGCCGTCGGCGCCGGGCAGGCCCTGCTGATTGTTTCGGGCATGACCTTGCTGGCGCTGTTCGGCCTGAATCGGATCAGGCGGGTGCGGGTGCTGATCGCGCAAGGGGCGCCCCGTGGTCATCGGAAGTGGGTGTACGTCCCCCTTGCCATCATGCTGCTGTTTACCGTGGTCTCCGGGACATTGCCGACACTGTTGATCCTGGACAGCTATGTCGGCCAGGACGATGCCGCGGCGGTCAGGTTTGTCGCGCTGTTCTCGATTGGTTCCTTTGTGTTCAGCCTGATCCCGGCGCTGTTGTTTTTCGTGGTCAAGGGCAGCCTGTTGCGCCGGGTATCCACAGTGGCCGCATCGGTAGTGATGTTCTTCGTCCTGTTCCTGCTGTCCGCGCGCGGGCCGATGTCGAGCATTACTTACATCGTCGCGGGCACGTTGGAAATCCGCCAGAACCACGCCGCCCGATTCATCCTGGAAGACCAGGTCAAATTGGGCGATCTGGATTCACTCCAATGGCACACACACCTGCGCGACGACGCACGCGTGCAGGTGGACGCGTACCAGCTGTTTGCATTCGGCGACCTGTTGCTGATTTGCCCGGTAGCTGTGCACGCGGCCAAACTTCATGAGCTGCCGCGCTACACCAGACTCTGCTGGTTCACCCGCGCCAGCCGGGTCCATCGCATGCCGCCGCAGATGAGCCTGCATGCGCCGCCGACGGCAAGGTCGATCTGGGCCGGCAAGGCGGCTCAATTCGTCGACTGGCAGCGGGTGCGGATCAACCTCACACCCAGGGTCAGTTTGCTGCGTGAGCGGTCAGGCGGCTGATCACGCCGCCGTCGCCGTGACCTGCCGCCCTGGGATGGCGGCAATCAATTCACGCGTGTAGTCACTGGCCGGCGTGTTGAAAATCTGCTCCACCGAGCCTTGTTCAATCACCCGGCCGTTGCGCAACACCAGCACCTGATGCGCAAAGTTGGCCACCACCGACAGGTCATGGGACACCAGCACGTAGGCAATGCCCATCTCCCGCTGCAGCTCTTCGAGCAGGTCGAGGATATGCGCCTGCACCGACACATCCAGCGCGCTGACCGGCTCATCCAGCAGCAACAGGTCGGGTTTCAGCGCCAACGACCGGGCAATGGCCACCCGCTGGCACTGGCCGCCGGATAGCTCGCGGGGCAGGCGGTCGAGGTAACTGACCGGCAGGTGCACACGGCTGATCAACTCGCGCGCGGCCTGTTCCAGGGCGGGGCCCTTGAGCAGACCGAACGACACCAGCGGCTCGACGATGCTGTCGAACACGGTGAAGCGCGGGTCCAGCGCGGCGAACGGGTTTTGTTGCACCAGCTGCAGGCGCTGGCGCAGCGGGCGGAAGTCGCGCCAACTGAGGTCGGTCACGTCCTGTTGCTCGAACCAGACCCGGCCACGGCTGGGCTTCTCCAGCCCCAGGGCGATGCGCAGCGCGGTGCTCTTGCCCGAGCCCGACTCACCGACGATGGCCAGGGTTTGTCCGGGGTAGACCTGCAGGGTCAGGTCTTCCAGCGCTACAAACGCTGGGTCTTCGCCTTTGACCTTGGGCAGCACGAACGTCTTGCCGACGTTTTGCAGGCGCAGGATCGGCTGCCGGGTGGGATCAATATGGATAGGCGGCTCACGGCGCCTGGCGAACGCCGGCGCTGCGGCGATCAGCGCGCGGGTGTAGTCGTGCTGGGGGGCGACGAGGATCTGCCGGGGTGGGCCTTGCTCGACCACTTCGCCTTGTTGCATCACCAGGATGCGGTCGGCGCGGTCAAGCGCCACGCCCAGGTCATGGGTGATGATCAGCAGCGAAATCCCGCGCTCACTGACCAGGCGCTGCAAGTGGTCGAGGATTTTGCGCTGCACGGTGACGTCGAGGGCACTGGTCGGCTCGTCGGCGATGATCAGCCGCGGGTTGCCGGCCAGGGCGATGGCAATCAGCACGCGCTGGCGCATGCCGCCGGAAAGCTCATGGGGATACTGGCGTGCGCGCAGCACCGGCTTGTCGATACCGACCTGTTGCAGCAACTCGACGATGTCGGCGTCAACCCCGGGGTAGCGCTTGCCCTTGGCCAACACCAGCGCTTCGCCGATCTGCCGGCCGACGCGCAGGGTCGGGTTGAGGCTGACCATCGGGTCCTGGGGCACCAGGCCGATGGTACGCCCGCGCAGGTGGCGTTTCTGGCGCTCGTTGGCGTGGGTGAGATCGGTGCCGTCGATCCACAGTTCGCCGGCGCTGATCTGCGCGTTGTCCGGCAACAGGCCGAGGATTGCATTGGCCAGGGTGGTCTTGCCCGAGCCGGACTCGCCGACAATCGCCAGTGTCTCGCCTTGGGCGAGGCTCAGCGACAGGCGATTGACCGCCGTCTGGCCGTGTCGGTAGCTGACACTCAGTTGGCGCACATCGACTAACGGGTGAAGGGCGCTCATCGCTGGATCTCCTCGAAGGTGCGGGCGATATGGTTAAGGCTGAACACCACCGCGACCAGGAACAGGCCGGGTAGCAGCGAGACCCACGGTGCGGTGATCAGGAAGTGCCGGCCGTTGGCGATCAGCGTGCCCCATTCCGCCGCAGGTGGTGCGGCGCCGAAACCGAGAAAGCTCAAGCCGGCGGTGGCCAGTATGGCCGCGCCGAAATCCAGGGTGGCCAACACTGCCACCGGGCCCCAGGCGTTGGGCAGGATGTGCCGCAGCAAGGTACGCCGCCAACTGGCGCCGCCCAGGCGTGCGGCTTCGACGTAGGGCAGGGTCTTGACCCGCAGCACCTCGGCGCGGGTCGTACGGGCGAAGCCGGGGATAATCCCCACGCCTACCGCGATGGCCACCGGCACCGTGCCGAAGCCGATCGCAGTGACGATCGCCAACGCCAGCAACAGCCCCGGCAGGGCCAACAGTACGTCGACAAAGCGCATGATCACTGCGTCGATGCGACCACCGGCAAAGCCGGAGACAATCCCCAGGCCCAGCCCGCCCAGCAACGCGATCCCTACCGCGAGGAAGGCCGCCAGCACCGACAGGCTGGAGCCGTAGACCACGCGGGTATACAGGTCGCGCCCCAGCTCATCGGTGCCGAACCAGTGCGTCGGGTTCGGCGCGCTGAGCTTGACCGCCGGCGCGGTGGCGTAAGGGTCGAAGTGGGTCAGCCAGTGCGGCGCGACGGCCGCGACCAGGGCGAACAGCACGATCAGCACCGCCAGGCTGAAACCCGGCCGGCGCAACAACGGCAACACGCTGGCTTGTGCACGCTGCAGGCGGCTGCGCCGACGCCATACGGGGCTGGCCGCGAGGGTTTTGCGGCCAAGATTCTGCTCGAGGATGGTCATGGTCTACGACACCTTTGGCGTGTGGGAGATTCGCGGGTCAAGCCAGGGGTAGAGCAGGTCGACCAACAGGTTGACCAGTACAAACGCCGCCGCCGAGACGGCGACAATTGCCAGCACCACCGGAATGTCCTGGCGCAGTACAGCTTCCTGGGCCAGGCGGCCGATGCCTGAGCGCGCGAAGATGGTTTCCACCAGCACCGCACCGGACACCGTGTTGCCCACTTGCAGGCCGATCAGGGTGAGGATCGGCAGGGCGGCGTTCTTGAATCCGTGCCGTGCCTGCACCTGGCCACGGGTGAGGCCCTTGGCGTAGGCGGTGACGATGTACGACTGTTGCCACACCCCTTGGAAACTGCGCTGCAGCACTTGGGCGTACACCGCCGCGCTCGGAATCGCCAGGGTGATCGCCGGCAGCACCAGGCTTTCAACGCCCCGGCTGCCGGTGGCGGGGAACCAGCCCAGGCCGAACGCGAACACCTGGATCAGCAGCAGACCCATCCAGAACACCGGCACCGAGAAACCCAGGGACGGCAGGCGCGCCAGGGCTTTTTTCAACGGCTGCCAACGGATGTAGGCGGTCAGGTAGGCCAGGCCCACCCCGCCGATCAGCGACAGCACAATCGCCAGGCCGGCCAGGGACAACGTCTGCGGCAGGCGCTCGGCAAGCAACGCGGCTACCGGGCGGTTGAGCGAAAGGGATTGGCCGAAATCGCCGCGCAGCGCGCCCAGCAGCAGGTCGAAATATTGCTCGAACACGCCCTTGTCGAGCCCGTAGTAGGCGCGCGCCTTGGCCAGGTCCGCCACCGACAGCGAATCGGCTTCCATGCCCGAGGCACTGAGCATGATCGACAGGGTGTCACCCGGCAGCAGGTACAAAATGAAATAGGTGATGCTGTAGGCCCCCCACAGCACCAGCAGGGCCTGGCCGACGCGGCCGATCAGGTAGCGGCTCATGGCGTGCCGACCTCGATATCACCCAGCAGCGCGAAGCCCTCGGCGGTCCAGCGGAAGTTTTTCACCTTGGCCGAGGTCGCCGCTTGCCACACGCGCTCATACACCGGGAACGCCGAGCTTTGATCAATCAGCAGGTCCTGCAGGTCACCGTAGGCCGCGGCGCGCTGGGGGCCTTGGGTCGCGGTGATGCCGGCATCGAACAGGCCCTTGGCCTTTTCCAGGACTGCCGGTTCATAGGTGTTGGTGGCCACGGTCGAGCTGTTGGCGCTGCGCGGGTCGAGGATGGTTTGCAGGATGATCGGGTCGGCGCGGGTCATGTAGTTGATCGTCAGGTCATAGTTGCCTGCGGAGTTGTTGGCGACCCATTCGGCGCGGGTGACCACGCTGAGTTTCAACTCGATGCCGACCTTGCGCAGTTGATCCTGGATCAGCACGTCACCGGCGGTTTCGGCCGGGCTGATGTTGTAGCTCAGGGTCAGGCGCTTGCCGTTTTTCTGCCGGTAGCCATCGGCGCCTTTGGCCCAGCCGGCCTGGTCCAGCAGTTGCTCGGCGCCCTGCGGGTCGTAGGCCAGCTTGTTGCCCTGGCTTTTGAAGTAGGGCGTGGTCACATCGAAAATGCCGTCGACCACCGGGAATTCGGCGTTGTAGACCGTGCTCGCGTAGCTCTTGCGGTCCAGGGACTTCTGCACGGCCAGGCGCACGTGCTGGTCCGCGAGGATGCGTTCGCCACGGGTGTTGGGGTACAGGTTCAGTGCCGGGCCCGGCAGCGAACGGCTCTGGATGGTCGCGCCCTTGGACTGGAACAGCTTCAGGTCGACTTCCGAGAACGGATTACGCGGCCACAGAATATCGGCCTTGCCCTGCAGGAACAGGCCGTTGCGCACGCTCTCTTCGGGGATGTAGCTGATGTCCACGGTCTCCAGGTGCGCCTCGCCGGGGTTTTTCATATTGGCCGACGGCCACGCGTAGCCCTTGCGTTTGGTCAGGTGCGCGCCGACTTCCGGCGTGTAGCTGGCGAGCACGAACGGCCCGGTGCCGATGATTTTGCCCAGGGAGCGCTCCTTGGCCGTCAGCGCGTAGGAGGCGGGCGCGAGGATCGCCAGGTTAGTGGTGGACGTCGCTTGCAGGAACCCTGCGTTGGGTTTGGCGAGCACCAGCTTGACAGTGAAGTCATCGACCACTTCGGCGTGATCGAACCCGGCGAGGTAGGTGGCGCCGAAGGTGGCCGGCAGCTCGGTGGCCAGCGCCTTGTCGCTGTCGAATGCGGTTTTCACCGCCTTGGCATCGAAGCGCTCGCCGTTGCTGAAGGTCACGTCATTGCGCAGGTGGAAGGTGTAGGTCAGCGCGTCGTCACTGATCTCCCAGCTTTTGGCCAGCCAGGGGATGATCTTGCCGGTTTCCGGTTCCTGGTCGGTGAGGGACTCGGCGACATTGCGCAGCAGCACGCGGTGTTCCAGCCAGTAGACCTGGAATGGATCGACGCTGACCAGGGTGGTGTTATCGCCGAAGAACGCAATGTTCAGGGTTTTGCCCGCCTGGGTGTCATTCCCGGGCGAGCAGGCGGCGAGGCTCAGCGCCAGGGCGCACGGGGCCAGCAGACGGCTCATCAAGTTGGAGGTATTCAATGGGTTGCCCTCATGTGGCGATGCGTGTGCATGCAAGGTGTGGATCAGAAGTCGTAGGCGAGCTTGGTGTACCAGTAGCCACCGCCGGGGTAGAACGGCGGGTTGCCGTAGGGCGCCAGGCCCAGGTTGCTGTAGACGGCATGCTTGTCCGGGCGCACGTCGAAGATATTGGTGCCGCCGATGCTGACGGTGATGCTGTCGACGAAGGTGTAGCTGACGTCCAGGTCGGTGATCCATTTGGCGCCGAAGCTGCGGTCGCCGGTGGGGTTGACTGCCAGGGTCTTGACCGCGCCATAGCGGGCGGTTTGCAGGTTGACCGCGAGGTCATCGACCTTCCAGTTGGCGCCCAGGATCCACTTGGTCTTGGGCGTGGCATCGGTGAGGTCGCCCTGGCGATCACGGCCGACCAGGGTCACGCCGGAATTGGCCAGCGCCGCCGGCGTGTCCGGGGTGCCTTCGATGGTGGTCTTGTTCCAGTTGAAGCCCAGGCTCCAGCGCACGTCGCCCCAGGCATCCAGCGGTGTGGTGTGGTCAGCCACCACATCCAGGCCTTTGGTACGGGTGTCGAACGCGTTGGTGTAGTAGTTGACCCAGGTGCCGGTGGGCACACCTTGTGCGGCGAGGATCGCGTTGATCGCGCCGTTGCCACGGTCGTAGATGTTGCTGGTCAGTGCGATGCGGTCATCGATGTCGATCAGGTAGGCGTCGGCGGTAATGCTGGTGCGCGGCGCCGGTTGCCAGGTCAGGCCGAGGCCGAGGTTGCGCGATTTTTCCGGCTTGAGATCATCGCCCCCCAGCGCCTTGGCCAGGTTGCTGCCGGACGGCGTCAGGCGCGTCACGGCGGGCACCACGTTGCCGTTCACATCGGTCGCCACGCGGTTGTCGGCCACGGTATAGCCGATCTGCGTCAGCGACGGCGCGCGGAAACCGGTGCCAACCGTGCCGCGTACCGCCACGGTGTCGGTCAGTTCGTAGCGTGAGTTGAGCTTCAGGCCGAAGGTGTTGCCCGAGTCATCGTCGTAGTGCTCGACCCGACCGGCGAGGTCGAGGAACCAGCGCTCGGTCAGGTCAAAACCCAGGTCCAGGTAGCCGGCGTAGTTGTTGCGGATCAGGCTGACTTCATCTTCAGGACGGATCGTCACCGCCGCTTGCGCGCCAGAGGCCGCCGGGTAAGTCCCGGTGATGTAGGCTTCGCGGTCGCCGGCAAAGGTACTGAAATGCTCCCAGCGGTGTTCCAGGCCGGCCGAGACTTGCACCGGCGACGTCAGGTTGAACAGGCTGTCATAGCGGCGCGTGAAGTCGAGGTTGTTGACCCATTGCTCGAAGCGGAAGGTGGCAAGGTTGTCGAATTTGGTCGGCGAGGCGGTGCCCAGCGACGGGTTGATATTGAGGTCGCTGGAATGGTGGACGTTGTTGCGCCCGTAGGTGGTGCTCAGGTCCCAGTTCCAGTCGGCCACCTGGCCCTTGCCGCCGAACAGCAGCTGGTAGTCACGGTCCTTGATGTTGTTGAGTGGGAAATAACCGTCGGGGAACACCTCGGGCACGGCGGCCGTGCCGGTTGGCAGGCGGAAATAGTTGGCAGCCTCGGCATCGCGCTCGCCGTAGGTGGAGAACGAATACAGGGTCAGGTCTTCGAGTGGCAACTCGGCGTTGTAGGCGAGGTTGAAGGCCTTGAGATCGGGGTCGCCGTTCTTGATCGCCACGCGATCCCACGCCGCTTCTTTTGCCGGGTCGGCAAATGCGCGCACGCTGTTGTCGGCCTTGTCGTTCCATGAGGCTTCACCGCGTTTGCGCGCATCTGCCGAGAAGTGGAAAAACCCGCCATCACCGAGCTTGAAGCCCTGGTCGCCGGCGACCTTGATGGTTTCGCCCTGGCCCGAATACAGCTGCCCGTAACTGGTTTCCAGGTGCCCGCCGTTGTTGGTGGACTTGAGGATGATATTGATCACGCCGGCTACCGCGTCCGAGCCGTACTGCGCGGCAGCGCTGTCTTTGAGTACCTCGATATGGTCCACCGCGCTGACCGGGATCAGGTCGATGTCCACCGCATTCGCGCCGCTGTTGTCGATCGAACCGCGCTGGCCGGTGGCACCGTTGTGCCGACGTTTGCCGTTGACCAGCACCAGCGTGTAGGCCGGGCCGAGGCTGCGGTTGCTCAGGGGGCGCGTCACCGAGTTGTAGCCGGCGATATTGGTGCCGAAGTTGAACGACGGCAGCAGCTTGGCGATGGCCTCGGACAACTCGGCGCGACCGGTCTTGAGCAACTGGTCGCTGTTGATCACATCAATCGGCGCCGGGCTGTCGGCCACGGTGCGCTCCTGGCCACGCAGGCCGGTGGAGATCACCGTGACGGTGCCGAGCTTGGCATCCTCCTTGGTGGTGTCGGCGAAGGAGGGCGCGGTGGCCAGCAGCAGGGAGCTGGTCACCAATGACCAATGGAGTTTTTTCAGCGGTTTAGGGAATTGAATATCTGGCATATCGAGAAGGATCCATTCAGCCTGCGGGAGGCTCCTGGTGGTCGGGGTACGTCCTCCGCCAGGCATGGGGTCGGTCTGTGATACGAAGATATTCCTATAAAAAACCTGAGTGAAAGTCTTTTTTGGAATAAGCTAATTATTAGACATTGTTATCTTATGAATTAATAAGATCATCTATTTTTATTATGTCGTGTGCGTCAACCTTGCCCCCGGGCGGCGAAGACCTCCTTGAGTACCGGCACCGCCGACATCGCCTTCGGCCAGCCCACGTAGAACGCCAGGTGCGTCACCCCCTCGGCGGCCTGGGCCTGGCTCAGGCCGTTGTCCAGCGCGCGGTTGAGGTGGAAGGGCAGTTGCGCCGCCTGGCCCTGGGCGATCAACGCGGCGACGGTGACCAGGCTGCGGTCGCGGGCGCTGAGAGTGCTTTGGCGCCACAGGTCCGCGAACAACACTTCATTGGTGTAGCGCGCGAGCTGCGGGGCCACACCGCCGACACCGGCGTCGACAGCGGCGCGGCGCTTGGCTTCACTGTCGGGGTCCAGCGTCAGGGCGGCGCCTGCCGGTGGGGAGATCTGCTCGTCCGGGATGTTTCGTTCAATGAACACCTGCTTGGCGACTGCGGCAGCGGACATCGCGTTCGGCCAGCCTGAATAGAACGCCAGGTGCGTGATCAGCGCGCTGATCTCGCTGGGGGTGAGGCCATTGTCGAGGCCCAGCTTGAGGTGGTCCGCGAGTGCCGACACCTGCCCGTTGGCGATCAGCGCCGACACGGTGATCAGGCTGCGATCACGCGGGGCCAGCTCGGTACGTTTCCACACCTCACCGAATAACAGCTCGGTGGTGTAGGCATACAGTTGCGGCGTGACTTCCAGCACCGCAGAGGAGGGCTTTGGGTCCGGACGCGGCTGGGCTTGATCGGCATCTACGACAGCCGCGCAGAGCAGGGTGGCGAAGGTGGTGGCGGTCAACAGTTTCATCGGGCGCTCCTTAAGCAGGTGAGCCCCATGGTAGGCAGCTGGCTTGCATTGATTAAGCCGCATAACCGGCATGCGCTTATGAGTCCGGCTCATCAATTCATCGCGAGGTCGGATTGATCTGCGATACGCTGCACCGTCATCACCCTATGAATGAGGTTCATCAATGGCACGCGAAGGCTACGGCGACCTGTTGGCTTTTGTGGCGGTCGCGCGTGAACGCAGCTTCACCCGTGCGGCCGCTCAGCTGGGCGTTTCGCAATCAGCCCTGAGCCATACCGTGCGGGCGCTCGAAGCCCGACTGGGCGTGCGCCTGCTGACGCGAACGACCCGCAGCGTGGCGCCGACCGAGGCCGGCGAGCAGCTGTACAACAAGTTGGCGCCACGCTTTGACGAGATCGAGTCGGACCTGGCCGAAGTCCTCGAACTGCGCGATTCGCCGCGCGGCACGGTGCGTATCTCGGCCACCGACTACGCTGCGAATGCGCTGCTGTGGCCGCGCCTGTCAGCGTTCATGCCGCGCTATCCCGACATCAAGGTCGAAATCATCACCGACTATGGCCTGACCGATATCGTCGCCGAGCGCTATGACATCGGCGTGCGCCTGGGCAACCAGGTGGCCCAGGACATGATCGCCGTGCGCATCGGCCCCGACTTGCGCATGGCCATGGTCGCGTCGCCGGCCTACCTGCAAGCCCACCCGGCGCCGCAGACCCCGGACGAACTGGCCGCGCACAACTGCATCAACCTGCGCCTGCCGACCCACGGCGGCTGCTATGCATGGGAATTGGCCAGCGGCGACCGCGAAGTGCAGGTGCGGGTGCAGGGCCAACTGACGTTCAACGGCACCTACCCGATGCTGGCGGCGGCGCTGGACGGCTGCGGCGTGGCGTACCTGCCCGAAGACCTGGCCAAAGAGCACGTGGCGGCGGGTCGCCTGTGCTGGGTGCTTGAAGAATGGTTTCCGACTTTTCCCGGCCTGCACATCTACTACCCGAGTCGACGCCAATCTTCGCGGGCGTTGAGCCTGGTGGTGGAGGCGCTGCGCTATATCACTTGATCACTCATGAGGCAGGCTCATGGCCGTATCCTTCTTTAGCGCCTTAATCATCAATGCGCATTGGCCTAGGATCCGTCTACGTTTCCAACGCCGTTGAGGGTGAGCCATGAATTACCGTTACCTGGGCCGCAGTGCCTTGAAAGTGTCGCCCCTGTGCCTGGGGGCCATGATGTTCGGCGGCGAGGCCGATGAAGCCAGCGCCAAACGCATCATCGACAAAGCCGGCGCCGCTGGCGTCAACTTTATCGATACCGCCGATGCCTATCACGCCGGGCGCTCCGAAGCCGTGGTCGGCCGCGCCATTGCCGCCCAGCGTGACCAATGGGTGGTGGCAACCAAGTTCGGTTATCCGGCGTCGGCCGAGGCCGGCCCGAACCAGCAGGGCCAGTCGCGCAAGTGGATCATGCAGGCGGTCGACGCCAGCCTAAAACGCCTGGGCAGCGACTACATCGACATCGTGTATTTCCACCGCACCTTGAGCGATGCGCCGCTGGAAGAGGGCCTGCGCGCCATCGACGACCTGATTCGCCAAGGCAAGATCCGCTATTACGGGGTGTCGAATTTTCACGGCTGGAAAATCGCCGAGATGGTGCGCATCGCCGACGCGCTGGGCATCCAGCGCCCGACCGTCAGCCAGCCGCTGTACAACATCGTCAACCGTGTCGCCGAGGTCGAGCAGTTGCCGGTGGCGGGCCACTACGGCATTGGCGTCGTGCCTTACAGCCCACTGGCCCGTGGCGTGCTCAGCGGCAAATACGCGGTGGACGCGCCGCCACCGGCGGACACCCGCGCCGGGCGCGGTGACAGACGGATCCAGCAGACCGAATGGCGCCCCGAGTCGTTGAAGATCGCCAAGGCCATTGCCGAGCATGCGGCGGCGCGGGGTACCACTTCGGTGGCCTTCGCAATTGCCTGGGTCTTGAAGAACCGCTTGATCAGCGCAGCGATCGCCGGCCCGCGCACCGAAGCGCAGTGGGACAGCTACCTGGAGGCGCTGGGCCTGGAACTGGGGCCAGAGGACGAAGCGCTGGTCGACAGCCTGGTCGTGCCCGGCCATGCCTCGACCCATGGTTTTACTGACCCGGGTTACCCGGTGGAAGGGCGCAAGGTCAGCTAGACCGCGCGGTATCACTGGTCATCGCCGTACCAGTAGTGCGCGGTGACGCCGCCGTCCATGAGGAAGTCGCTGCCCGTGATGAAGGTGCCTTCCGGGCCCATCAACAAGGCCGCGACGGCCGCGACTTCATCGGGTGTTCCGCCGCGCTTGGCGGCGCTGGATTCGATCATGCGACGGTAACCATCCCCGCGTGGGCCGTTTAGCTCATCGCGGGCCAACGGGGTGAAGATAATGCCCGGGCTGATCGTGTTCACACGCGCACCGCGCTTGCCCCAGCGCACGGCCTGCGCTGCGACGCGCAGCGCGTTGCCACGCTTGGACAGCTGGTAGGCGTGCAGCGAGTCGGTCACTTGCGCAGGCTGCAACATCGGCAGGGCCAGCAACGCTTCAGTCGCGGTCAGCGCCAACGCCTTGTTCTGCTCGGCACTCAGCGCGGGCAGACGGTGCCCGGACTGCGAGGCGATGACGATGGCCGAACCGCCCTTGGCAATCACTTCGCCAAACAGCTCCAGCACCAGCGCCGTGCCGTACAGGTCGACCCGCAGGATGGTCGCCGGCGATGCCTGGGACGGTGACACACCGGCGGCATGGATCACCTTGGTGATCTCGCCAAGGCCGGCAGCCAGTGCGACGAGCGCTACGACCGACTCTCGCGACGCGACATCCACCTGGGCGGTGGTCACCTCGAAACCGGCATCACTCAAGACTTTTGCTGCCGCCTCGGCGGTGTCCTGGCGCAGGTCGGCAAGCACGACGTGCTGGCCGGCACTGACGCGCCGCGCGATGGCCTGGCCGATCGAGCCGGCGCCTATGACTACGGTGACTTCCTTCATGGGATTTCCTCAAAGCGGGGGTGCCCACTTTAGAGGCAGCAGCACCTGATGATTAGTCGTGCAAAACCGCGAGGTCTCATGAGCTGATCTCATGAGTCGGCCAATAGGTATCAAGACGTTTCGCCGCCCGTGCGCCGGTGCGCGGGCTTATGCGTATTATCCGTCGACCATACCTGCAGGGTATTCATTCAGACCTTATCCATATTGGACGGTCGCAACACCAGGCGTCAGCCTGAGGCCAATAACTATAAAAGAGGCGCAACCATGACCGTGCTATTGAGTGAGCGCAGCCAGATTTTCCAGGGTGCCGACGCCTATGCGGTGTCGGACTACGTCAACCAGCATGTCGGCAGCCACTGCATTCGCCTGCCCCCCAAGGGCCGGCCGCAGGCGAGCATCAGCCACCGCACTTTTTCCAGCCTGGACCTGTGCCGCATCAGTTACGGCGCGCCGGTGCGGGTCACGTCGGTGGCGCTGGAAACCATCTACCACTTGCAGATCCTGCTGAGCGGGCATTGCCGCTCGCATTCGCGAGGCGTGGAGCATGTGTACGGGCCTGGCGAGATCCTGCTGATCAACCCGGATGATCCGGTGGACCTGACGTATTCCGCCGACTGCGAAAAATTCATCATCAAATTACCCGTACGCCTGCTCGAAAACGCTTGCCTGGAGCAGCAATGGGCGCTGCCGCAGCCGGGTATCCGCTTTGCGACCGCGCGCCATGCGCTCAGCGAAATGGGTGGGTTCCTGCCGCTGCTGGGGCTGATCTGCCACGAGGCGGAAAACGCTGCCGAACCGCATATGCAGAGCCTGTACGAGCGCATCGTGGCGACCAAGTTGCTGGCCCTGCTGGGCAGCAATGTACTGCGAGTGATCCCCCAGCCTGCACAGGGTGGCGGCTTCGAGGCGGTGCGTGAGTTTGTCGAGCAACACCTCACCGACGACATCAGCCTCGAACAACTGATGGCAGTGGCCAAGGTCAGCGAGCGCTCGCTGTACAGCCTGTTCGAGCGCCAGGTCGGCCTGTCCCCGCGTGACTACGTACGGCGGCGCAAGCTTGAACGGGTGCATGCCCGCCTGCAGCTGAGCAGCGCGCGCAGCGTGACCGAGGTGGCACTGGACCACGGTTTCACGCACCTGGGACGGTTCTCCGAGGCTTATCGCCAACGCTTTGGCGAGCTGCCCTCGCAGACCTGGAAGCGCCACCGCTGAGCGGCGTGCGCTCGGCGGATAGTGATCTGCAGAAAAGGGATATTGGACAACATGTCGGACACGTACGGTGAGGGCGCCTGATACAAGAACAACGGAGGGCTTGCCCCATGACCAGTACACTCGACCGACTCGCCCGACAACTGCGCGAGTCCGTGCAGGAAGATCCCGCCAACGGCGTGTTCCGCTGCCGCCGCGACATTTTTACCGACCCTGACCTGTTCGCCCTGGAGATGAAGCACATCTTCGAAGGCGGTTGGCTCTACTTGGCCCATGAGAGCCAGGTGCCCGAGATCAACGACTATTTCACCACCTGGATCGGGCGCCAGCCGGTGGTCATCACCCGCGACAAGCACGGCAGCCTGCATGGCCTGGTCAACGCTTGTGCGCATCGCGGCGCCATGTTGTGCCGGCGCAAGCAAGGCAACAAGGGCTCGTTCACGTGCCCGTTCCACGGCTGGACATTCAGCAATGCGGGCAAGCTGCTCAAGGTCAAGGACGCCAAGACCGGGGCCTACCCCGACAGCTTTGACTGTGACGGCTCGCATGACCTCAAGCGCCTGGCGCGGTTTGAAAACTATCGCGGCTTTCTGTTCGGCAGCCTCGGCGAGGACGTGCCTGAACTGAGCGACTACCTCGGCGAAACCCGCGTGATCATCGACCAGATGGTCGACCAGGCGCCCTTGGGCCTGGAGGTGCTGCGCGGCAGTTCGACGTATGTCTATGACGGCAACTGGAAACTGCAGATCGAGAACGGCGCCGACGGTTACCACGTCAGTTCGGTGCACTGGAATTACTCGGCGACCATGGGCCGGCGCAACTACGAGGCCGAGGGCACACGCACCGTCGACGCCAATGGCTGGTCGAAAAGCCTCGGCGGCGTCTACGCCTTCGATCACGGGCATATCCTGCTGTGGACACGCCTGCTCAACCCGGACGTGCGCCCGGTGCATGCCCATCGCGAGGCGCTGGCCGAACGCCTCGGCCAGGCGCGTGCCGACTTTATCGTCGACCAGACCCGCAACCTGTGCCTCTACCCGAATGTGTACCTGATGGACCAGTTCTCGACGCAGATCCGGGTGGTGCGGCCGCTCGCGGTGGACAAGACCGAAGTGACGATTTATTGCATGGCGCCCATCGGCGAAAGTGCCCAGGAGCGCGCCACGCGTATCCGCCAGTACGAAGATTTCTTCAACGTCAGCGGCATGGGCACACCGGACGACCTGGAGGAATTCCGCGCCTGCCAGACCGGCTACCAGGGCGCGAGCACCTTGTGGAACGACCTCAGCCGTGGCGCCAAGCAATGGGTCGAAGGCGCCGATGAAAACGCCAGGGCCATGGGCATCCACCCGCAACTCAGCGGGGTCAAAACCGAAGACGAAGGGCTGTTCGTGCGCCAGCACGCGCATTGGGCCGCGAGCCTGCAGCGCGCGATCGAACGTGAGCAGCAAGGCCTGATTGCCAGCGACCGGGAGGCGGTGTGATGAGCCTGTCCCGTGACCGCCTGCTCGACTTTCTCTACCGCGAAGCGCGCTTGCTCGATGACCGCCAGTGGGATGAATGGCTGGCGTGCTATTCACCCAAGGCGGAGTTCTGGATGCCGGCCTGGGACGACCACGACACCCTCGTCGAAGACCCGCAGCGCGAGATCTCGCTGATCTACTACCCCAGCCGTGACGGCCTCGAAGACCGCATCTTCCGGATCAAGACCGAGCGCTCCAGCGCCAGTACACCGGAACCGCGCACCGTGCACCTGCTCAGCAACCTCGAAGTGCTGGCCGACGACGGCGCGCAGGTCGAACTGCGCTTCAACTGGCACACCCTCAGCCATCGCTACAAGACCACCGACAGTTACTTCGGCACCTCGTTCTACCACCTCGATACCCGCGCCGAGCAGCCGTTGATCACACGCAAGAAAGTCGTGCTGAAAAACGATTACATCCACCAGGTCATCGACATCTACCACATCTGAGGACACCGCCATGACGTATGCCATTGCCCTGAACTTCGAAGATGGGGTCACGCGTTTCATCGACTGCAAGGCGGGTGAGAAGGTGCTCGATGCTGCCTTCCGCCAACGCATCAACCTGCCCATGGACTGCTCGGACGGCGTGTGCGGCACCTGTAAATGCCACTGCGAAACCGGTGCCTATGACTTGGGCGACGACTACATCGACGACGCCCTGAGCGAAGACGAGGCGCAACAGCGCCAGGTGCTGACCTGCCAGATGGTGCCGCAGTCCGATTGCGTGATTGCCGTGCCGCTGCCGTCCAGCGCCTGCAAGACCGGCACCACCGCATTTGCCGCGACGCTGACCGGCATTACCCGCCACGCCGATGCGGCGCTGGAGGTGCGTTTCGAACTGGACCAGGCCCCGGTGTTCCTGCCCGGCCAGTACGTGAACATCGGCGTGCCCGACAGCGGCCAGACGCGTGCGTATTCGTTCAGCAGCCGCCCCGGTGAGACCGGCGCGAGTTTTCTGATCAAGCACGTCCCGGGCGGCTTGATGAGCGGCTGGCTGCAGCGCGCGCAACCGGGCGACAGCGTGACCATGACCGGCCCGCTGGGCAGTTTCTACCTGCGCGAAGTGGCGCGGCCGTTGCTGTTGCTGGCCGGCGGCACCGGCCTGGCGCCGTTCCTGTCGATGCTCGAAGTGCTTGCGCAGCGCCAGGAAACCCGCCCGATCACACTGATCTACGGGGTCACACGCGACCAGGATCTCGTCATGGTCGAGGCACTGCAGGCGTTTGCCGCACGGCTGCCGAGCTTCAACTTCATCACCTGCGTGGCCGACCCGCAGACCGCGCATCCACGCCAGGGTTATGTCACCCAGCACATGGCCAGTGAAGTGCTCAACGACGGTGATGTCGACGTGTACCTGTGCGGGCCGCCGCCGATGGTTGATGCCGTGCGCCAGCACTTCAAGACGCAGGGCGTGAGCCCTGCGAGCTTCCACTACGAAAAATTCACCCCCAACGTCAGCGCCAGCTGCGATGCCGCCTGAGGACATACGCATGACTTCACGTTTCACTGACAAAGTCGCGCTGGTCACCGGCGCGGCCCAGGGCATTGGCCGCCGTGTTGCCGAGCGGTTGCTGGAGGAGGGCGCCTGGCTGGTGGCGGTGGATCGCTCGGAACTCGTGCATGAGTTGCAACATGAGCGCGCGCTGCTGCTCACCGCCGACCTCGAACAGCACGCCGAATGCGCGCGGGTGATGGCCGCCGCCAATGCACGGTTCGGGCGCCTCGACATTCTCGTCAACAACGTCGGCGGGACCATTTGGGCCAAGCCGTTCGAGCACTACGCCGAGAGCGAAATCGAAGCCGAAGTGCGCCGTTCATTGTTCCCGACGCTGTGGTGCTGCCATTGCGTGCTGCCCTACATGTTGGCGCAGGGCAGCGGCGCCATCGTCAATGTGTCTTCGGTGGCCACCCGTGGGCTCAATCGCGTGCCGTACGGCGCGGCCAAGGGCGGCGTGAATGCACTGACTGCCTGCCTGGCCCTGGAAACCGCCGGCAGCGGCATCCGCGTCAATGCCACCGCGCCCGGCGGCACCGAGGCGCCACCACGGCGTATCCCGCGCAACAGCCAGCCACAGAGCGAGCAGGAACGCCTGTGGTATCAGCAGATCGTCGACCAGACCCTCGACAGCAGCCCGATGAAGCGCTACGGCAGCATCGACGAACAGGCTGGCGCGATTCTGTTCCTGGCCTCCGACGAGGCGTCCTACATCACCGGCGTAACCCTGCCGGTAGGGGGTGGCGACCTCGGCTGACTGCCCGCTTTCACCTGCGTGTTCCACCTGCAGACATTGACTCACAACAACAATAAAGAGAGCACTGCCATGCGTACCCATGATGTCCATTCGATAATTGATAATGCCCCGTTCAACCGCTTTCACTGGCTGATCGTGAGCCTGTGTGCGGTGCTGTTGATCTTTGACGGCTATGACCTGTTTATCTACGGTGTGGTCCTGCCGTCGATCATGCGTGAGTGGGGGCTCACCCCCTTGCAGGCCGGCGCCCTGGGCAGCTATGCGCTGTTCGGCATGATGTTCGGCGCGTTGATCTTCGGCACCCTGGCGGACCGCTTCGGCCGCAAGAAAGGCATCGTGTTCTGCTTTGCGTTGTTCAGCATCGCCACTGTGATCAACGGCTTCGCCAGCAGCCCGACCGAGTTCGGGATCTGCCGGTTTATCGCCGGGCTCGGTTGTGGCGGGTTGATGCCCAATGCCGCCGCGCTGATCAACGAATATGCACCGAAAAAAGTCCGCAGTACCTTGATGGCCTTCATGTTCAGCGGCTACTCCCTGGGCGGCATGCTCGCGGCGAGCGTGGGGATTTTCATGCTGCCGGCCTATGGCTGGTCGTCGATGTTTTTTGTCGCCGTCATCCCGCTGCTGTTGCTGCCGTTGGTGGTGTACTGGCTGCCGGAATCGATTGGTTTCCTGATCCGCCAGGGCCGCACGGACCAGGCACGGGCACTGCTCGCGCGGCTGTCGCCGGGCACGCCGATCAATGCCGACGACGAGTTGGTCATCGCGGACATCAAGGGCAAGGGCGCCTCGGTGGTGGAGTTGTTCCGCCACGGCCTGGCGGTGCGCACGGCAATGATCTGGACCGCGTTTTTCTGCTGCCTGCTGATGGTCTATGCGCTGAGTTCATGGCTGCCCAAACTGATGGCCGGCGCCGGCTACAGCCTCGGGTCGAGCCTGTCGTTCCTGGTGGCGCTGAACCTGGGCGGCATGGCGGGCGCGTTGATCGGCGGGCGCCTGGGTGATCGCCTCAACCTGGTGACCGTGACCATCGGCTTCTTTATCGCCGGGGTCTTCTCGATCAGCCTGCTGGGCATCAACAGCCCGATGCCGGTGCTCTACCTGCTGATCTTCATCGCGGGCGCGACCACCATCGGCACGCAAATCCTGCTGTATGCCGGGGCGGCGCAATTGTATGGCTTGTCTATCCGCGCGACCGGCCTGGGCTGGGCGTCCGGCATCGGCCGCAATGGTGCCATCGTCGGCCCGCTGCTGGGCGGTGCGCTGATGGCGATTGAACTGCCGCTGCAGCTGAACTTCATGGCCTTTGCGATTCCCGGTGCCATCGCCGCATTGGCGATGACCGTGTTTGCCCTGAATGAGCGGCGCACCCGTGTCGTCTTGCCGACCGCCCAGGCGCTGTGACCTGCCGAACCGTCGATAACAACAATAACGAAGAGCAACGACATGCACACACAACGTATCTGGCTCGCCCTGTTGGGCGTGCCCCTTGCGGCGACGGCTGACGAGGGTGGTTTTCTCAAGGACTCGACGGCCACCCTGCAGGCCCGCAACTATTACTTCAGCCGCGACTTCTCCGACATCGTCGGGGCCAATCGGCAATCGCGGGCCGAGGAGTGGGGCCAGGGCTTCATCCTCACTTACAAGTCCGGCTACACCCCAGGCCCCGTGGGCTTCGGCCTGGATGCGCTGGGCACCCTGGGCCTCAAGCTCGACAGCAGCCCGGACCGGGTCAATACCGGCTTGCTGCCGGTCAAGGACGATGGCCGCGCCGCCGACGAGTACAGCCGCCTGGGGCTGACCTTCAAGGCGCGGCTGTCCAACACCGAATTGAAGGTCGGCGAGCTGCAGCCCAACCTGCCAGTGCTGGCCTTCAGCGACATCCGCCTGCTGCCCCCGAGTTACCAGGGTGTGGGCATCAGCTCCAGCGAGATCAACGGCCTGGTGTTGCAGGCCGGGCACTTGAGCACCACAAGCCTGCGCAACGAGGCGGGTGACGAAAAGATGATCGCCATGCTCGGCCATGTACCGCAGCGCGGGGCCGAGAGTGATGCCTTCAACTACGTGGGCGGCGACTATGCCTTCAACAGCAAGCGCACCAGCGTCAGTTATTGGCACGGGCAGTTGAAGGACATCTACGCCCAGGATTTCATCGGCCTCAAGCACAGCCAGCCGCTTGGCACCTGGGTACTGGGCGCCAATCTTGGCTACTACACCGCACGCGAAGACGGCGACCGGTTGCTCGGCAAGATCGACAACCAGGCGTTTTTCTCGCTGTTGTCGGCCAAGCGTGGCGCGCACACGGTCTATGTGGGTTACCAAGCGATGTACGGCGACAGCGCTTTTCCGCGCGTCTTCGCCAACATCAGCCCGCTGGGCAACGAGGTGCCCACCTATGAGTTCGCCTACACCGACGAGCGCTCGTGGCAAGTGCGCTATGACTACGATTTTGCCGCGCTGGGCCTGCCGGGACTGACCACCACCGTGCGCTACATCACCGGCGACAACGTGAAGACCGGTGCCGGCTACGAGGGCAAGGACCGCGAGCGCGACCTCGACATCGGGTACGCCGTGCAAAGTGGCGTGCTGAGCGGCCTGGGCATCCGCATCCGCAATGTGATGGCGCGCTCCAACTACCGCAGCGACATCGATGAGAACCGGCTGATCCTCAGTTACACCTGGAAGCTGCTCTAGACGCCGCCCTGGCAGGTGCCCATCACGCTGTAGTTGAGCGTGTGGCTGACGCCCTGGCTGTCGACATACACCAGGGTCGCGGGCTCGACCTGGCAACTGCCGGGCACCGCCGTGACGGAAACAATCTGCTGGATATCCAGCCCCTGGCTGTCATTGCCGCCGGCGGCGAAAGCGCCGGTGGCGGTGAGCAGCAAAGCAACGCCGAGCAATCGAATTTTCATGGTGTCGTCCTCTATCAACAGGCTCCAGTGTAGTGGCTGCAGCGCCGTATTAAAGACAGGAACCGGTAAATGACCCGTACGTATTGCGTAGCAATCAAGGCCCGACGCTGATGGACGTGTTCAATGGCATGCGGGTGTTTGTGCAGGTGGTCGACAGCGGCAGCTTCGCGGCGGCGGCAGAGGTGTTGAGCCTCTCCGGCGCGCACGTCTCACGGTTGATCGCCGACCTGGAGCAGCACCTGCAGACGCGCCTGCTGCAGCGCACCACCCGACGCCTGAGCCTGACCGAGTCGGGCGAGCGTTTCCTGCTGCGCTGTCGCGGCATCCTCGACGACATCCGGGACGCCAGCGCCGAAGCCAGCGGCGCCCACCTCAACCCGCGCGGACGCCTGCGCGTGCACTGCATGAGCGGGCTGGGCGTGTTGATCACCCCGCTGATCGCACGCTACAGCGAGCTTCACCCGCAGGTGTCGATGGAGCTGAGCTTGTCCCAGCACACCCCTGATCCGCTCGAGGAGGGGCATGATGTGGTGATCTCCATCGCCCATGCGCTGCCGGATTCGGCCCTCGTCAGCCAGACCATCGGCCAGCTGTTCAGCGTGACGTGCGCGGCGCCCCGTTACCTGGCAAACCATGGCGTGCCTGACCATCCCGGGCAACTGCTGCAACACCGGCGCCTGCACCTGCAGGATTTTCAGGAAGATGAGTGGCGCTTCCAGGGCGAGGCGGGAGACCTCAGCGTTCCCCCCGGCACCGCCTTCCGGACCAACGTGGCCGACGCCATGGTCAAGGCGACGCAAGAGGGCATGGGCATCAGCCTGTTGCCGTTCTTCAGCGCTGCCCCGGCCTTGCAGGACGGCTCGCTGCTACGCCTGCTGCCGGAATATCGGCTGCGTGAGCGCACTATCTTCGCGGTGTACCCCTCGCGGCGCTTTCTGGACGCCAAGGTGCGCACGTGGGTGACGTTTTTGCAGGCCAGCCTGCCGGCGTTGTTGGCCGAGTACGTCGGGGTGGTGGAACAACCGGGGCATTGGGCACAGCGTTGATGTCGCGGGCTGAGCAAACCCTGCGATCATCGCTGGGTGTCCCGATCACCACAGAACCTGGGAATGCGACCATTGAGGGAGGGCAGATACCTCCAGCGAAAGGCACCCACGGACGCGGCTGGCTGTCGGCGCAGCCATGCCGAGACCGCCTCGGCGGCGATCGCCAAGGCAAGCGACTGGCCTGGACATTGATGTCTTCCCGCGCCAAAGCTGAAGGTTCGTCGCTGGGTTCGTTCGAGCAAGCAGCGATCGGGGTCCGGGTTCGCGCCGGGATCCCGGTTGGCTGAGGCGAGCAATAGGAGAACGGTATCGCCTGGCGCCAGTACGTTGCCCTCGATATTGCATTGCTGGGCGACGAATCGCCGGGTGTTTTGCACCGGTGAGTCATAGCGCGCCACTTCTGCCACCAGGTCTGCAACCTGCTGCCCGCCTTCAAGCAGTCCAGGCTCACGATGCAGCGCCACGAGGCTGTTGCCGATCAAGCCTGCGCTGGCTTCGCAGGTCTGCGACAACAAGCCGATCAGGTTGGCGATCAATGCCTCGCGGTCTCTCCAGGCGGTGGCTGCGCAAGCGCTTTGGACGTGGCTCAAGAAGCGGCTACTGTCATTGGCGTCGCTCAGCAGCGCGCTGAATAATTGCCTGAGTCGAGTCGCCGCGCCATGGGCGCTGTCGAGTTGAATTTCGTCGCTCAGGGGCGACAGGCAGGCAACAAAATCCCGCGTCAGCCTTGCGACGTCCTGTAGCTGGCAGGGTGGGAAGCCTATGAGCGCTGCAATGACGCACACCGGTACGGTGAACATCAATTCATCCAGGTGCTCGACGGGGAGGGTCTCGACCAGGCGTGCCACGAGGCCTGCGATGCGTTCTGTCTCGACAGCGGCCAACGCCGGTTCGATGGCCATCCTCGGGCACATGTGCTGCGGGCCCTCGTTCATGCGCATCAAGCCAGCGAAAATCATCCCCGCGGCGCCTTGCGCAATGGCCGCGGGAACCGGCTCGTCCGGCGGACGCACCCGACAGTCGGGGTGCCCCAGGAGGGCGTCGACCGCGTTGGCACTACTTGCAATCCATAACCGAAGATCGGTATCGAAGTACAGCCCACCTTGTCGCCTGAGGTAGGCGTAATAAGGGTAGGGGTCGGCATGGGTCGCGGCTTCAAAAGGCGTCATTCCTGGAGTCCTGTTCACAAAGAACGGCTACTATCGAACACCTTTCATGCCGACGATTCGCTCAGGAACGAAATATGGATGCCCAAGGCAATGACAGCGCGATTTCTCGGGTAGCCGGTGCCATTGCCGAGCCTGCGAGGACTAAAATGCTGTGTGCGCTGATGGATGGCCACGCACGTACCAGTACCGAAATGGCCGTGATCGCCGACGTGAGTGCATCCACGGCGAGTGCGCATCTGGTACGGCTCAAAGACGCCGGCTTGGTAAGGCTGCATACGCAGGGTCGGCATCGCTACTACAGCCTGGCGGACGTGCAGGTGGCCCAGGCGATCGAGGCCCTCATGGTGATCAGCCAAAACGCGGACACGCGCTACGTTTCCACGACCCCGAGCCGATTGCAGTTCGCGCGTACCTGTTATGACCACATGGCAGGATCATTGGCCGTGCAGCTGCACGACCACTTCATCGCGTCAGGCTGGCTGACCGTGGCGGTTGCCGGGGACGTCCTGTATCAGCTCACGGCGAGCGGCGAAACCGCCATGACGGGGTTGGGTATCGAGGTGGAAAAGGCCAGGGCCCAGCGACGTCGTTTCGCGTGTTCATGCCTGGACTGGAGCATGCGCCGCCCTCATCTGGCGGGGGCGCTCGGCGCGGCTTTCCTGCAGATGCTCCTGAGCCGCCAGTGGGTTATTCAAGACCTCGACAGTCGCGCACTTGGATTGACAGCCAAGGGGCGGGAAGCGCTGTCTGGCCGGTTCGGGATCACGCTTGAAAGCCCACAGGTGCAGGGATCAGTGCAGCGAAAGATCAACCGATCCGCCGAACTGGCCTATGACGGCTGACGGATACGTGTCGGGAAAGCAGCCTCTGCGTGTTCGCTGAGTATGGGCACTTTGCCGGTGACTTCGGCGCGTGGCTGGTTGTTCGTGCCGTGTCCATGGCCGCCACCTCAGAGATGCTCGATCACCATCACCGCAGTCGTGTCGGCCTCAAGCGCTTCGAACACGTGAGGCGCATTCGCCAGGTAGCTTATGTAGTCGCCCGCGTTCAGCAACACCGGTCCGTCCGCCGGGCCGATGCGGGCACTGCCACTGCACAGCACCACGTGCTCTACGGTGCCTGCCGGGTGAGGCTGGGACAGGCGAACTTCGCCAGGCTGTACCTTCAACCGGTAGAGGTCGCGCCGCACTCCGGCCGGGCAGTCGGCAAGCAGTGTCGCGGCATAATTGGCCGTCTCGGCATACGTCGTCATGCCCTCGTTGGCGCGGATCACCCGCAGGGTTTGCTGGGGTTGCTCGAAGAAGCGAGTGACTTGCAAGCCCATCGCCATCGCCAGCGACCACAAGGTTTCGATGCTGGGGTTACCGATTCCCGACTCCAATTGAGACAAGGTCGATTTCGCCACCCCGGCGCGCTTCGCCAATTCGGTCAAGGACAGCCCGGCGGCCAGGCGTTCGCGCTTGATTGAAAGCGCCAACAGATCGATTCGGTTGGGATTATGGCTCATGGGGCTGTTCGTTATGTCAGTCATTTGTTCTTCAAATCATCCGATTTCGAATTGCCGCTCTGGGTTGGCGTGTTCATTATAGTGGTCATTAGTTCATTATAAAGTTCTATTTGTGGAGCCATCCCGCGAGCGGCGGCCTGGGTCACGGCAATGTCGACAGCAAGGAAGCCAAGAGTGATGAAGGCGCAAACCCGTGGGACCTTCGAAATGATTTCGGCCATGCTGATCTCCGGCACGGTGGGCTGGTTCGTCATCATGTCGGGGCAGAGCCCGCAGGCCGTGGTGTTCTGGCGTTGCGGGTTCGGCGCGTTGGCGATGTTGGTCGCGTGCCTGATGCTGGGGGTGCTGCGTCGCCCGCTGATCACTGCCCGGCAGTTCATTTGGGTGTGCCTGGGCGGGGTGGCGCTGATGCTCAATTGGGTGCTGCTGTTCAGTGCCTACCGACACGCCTCAATCGCCATTGCCACGGTGGTCTACCATGTCCAGCCGTTCATGCTGGTCGGTCTGGGTGCGCTGTTTTACGCCGAACGCCTCAGCATCGCCAAGCTCGGCTGGCTGCTGGTGGCCTTCGTCGGCCTGATGCTGATCGTGTTCGCCAAGGGCGGCGGGCAGGCCAGCGGCGCCGACTACCTGCTGGGCGTCTACCTGGCGCTGTCTTCCGCCTTCTTCTACGCGGTGGCGGCAGCGATCACCAAGCGCCTCAAGGAGGTGCCCGCGCACCTGATCGTGCTGATCCAGATGGTGGTCGGCTTGCTGGTGCTGGCCCCATTCGTGGACTTCGACAGGGTCGACACGGTCGGGGATGCCTGGATTTACCTGATCATTATCGGCGTGGTTCATACCGGGCTGATGTCGACGCTGCTCTACAGCGCCATCCAGAAAATCCCCACGGCCCTGGTCGGGGCTCTGTCATTCATCTACCCGATCGCCGCCATCCTGGTCGACTGGGTGGCCTTCGCGCATCCGCTCAGCAGCCTGCAAGTGATTGGCGCGAGCGCCATTCTGCTGGCGGCGGCGGGCATGAACTTCGGTTGGTCACTGCGCCGTCCCGGGCCGCAGATAATCGCGCTGACTGACCGCCGTGGTCGCCAGGATTGACCTGGGCGGTGTTTCAACTCGGCCACCTGTGGCTGGTGTGGCACGCGCTGTCATATGACGTTGAGGGTTGGCATACGCTGCTGGTCGCCACTCCGGGCAGATCTGTACGATGTAACCGGACCCCGCCAAGATTTGAGCTGCCATGGTTCACGCTGCAGCGCAGGAGGAAGGTAGTCATAGCAGAGCGGGTGACTCCCGGCAGCCTTGCCCAGAGCCCAACTGCCAGTGCAGATAGCAGCACCTAACCTGCGCTCGGGCGGGCCTGTGGAGGGTGCTGCGATACGCTGACGGCTCAATGGTCGCGTCAGCCTCGGTGGAACGGTTCACCCCTCGATCTTTGCACTGGCCTGCTGTAACTCCCGAGCGTCCCCCCCCAGCGCACCGGTGGCTTGGGCTGCCAGTTTCAACAGCATCTTGCGCGCACTCGTAATGGCGTCTTCGTTGAAACGCTCGGAGGGCCCCGAGAGGGTCAGGGCGCCTTTGAGTTCGTTATTCATGCCGAACACAGGTACCGACACCGCTGCGGTATCGGGATCGCGTTCGCCAAAAGAACTCGCCCAGAGTTGCTCGCGAACATTGGCAAGCGCATCAGCAACAGACGGGCCGAAAGTCCGCAGAATCTTTCCCGAAGCCCCGGCGTTAAGTGGAAAACGATCACCCTCGTGAATGGAAACCCGCACGGAACGCTTGGGTTCTACGCGGAAAAGCACCACCCGACTGTCGTTTTCGATGACGTAGAACGAAGAAGTTTCCCCGCTCTCTTGCGAGAGCGTTTCGAGTATTGGGTAGATGATGTCGCGCAGGCGAAATGAACTTTGATAAAGCGGTGCCAGCCGAAGGGGTTCGTGGCCGATAGCGAATTGTCCGTCCGGCAATCGACGAATGTAACCGGCTCTTTCCAGGGAGATCATTAAGCGCAGGATGGTACTTTTGTAGAGACCGGTGCGGCGCGCCAATTCCGCCAGTGGCAACACGCTGCACTGCGTGTCGAAGGCGCCGAGTATGGCAAAGGCGCGGTCCACCGCGGCAACGCCGCCGTCAGCGGGATCTTTCTCAGGTTTTTCGTTACTGTTCATGGTCATTTCGGCCAGTGATTGGGCTGCAAATCCATCATCGTGAGTAAGCTCACCCCTGCGACGGGTGAGCAATTTGACGATACCTTACCCGCAGCGCCTACTCGCCGACTAGTCTGTCTGGCAGCACATCATTCTGGCCCTTAGCATTCGCTGCTCAAGCGTCACGCATGAAGAAACGCAGTGACACGGCCATCAGCGCGGCAAACAACAGTACGCAACCCATGACCATCAGGCCCGCGGTGAACGACTGCGTGGCGTCTTTCAGATAGCCCATCAGGTAGGGGCCGACGAAGCCTCCGAACGCGCCAAAGGTATTGATCAGCGCAATCCCTCCCGCGGCGGCCCGGCCCGAAAGGAACTTGGCCGGCAAGGTATAGAAGATGGTTTTCGCAGAAATCGTCCCGACCAGGGCCAGGGTGATGCCTATCAGCGCCGGGGCCAGTGCGTTCATGTTCAGTGCGAACATCAACGCCAGGCCCGCCAGCACCAGCGCAATCACCAGGTTGAGGATGCCTCTGCCTGTGCGGTCGACATACTTGGCCCAGAACAGCAGGCCTAGGGTGGAGAAGAAGTACGAAATGGCCGCGACCCAGCCGATCATGCTGATTTCCACGCCATGCGCCTTGAGCATCTGTGGAAGCCAGATGCCAATGCCGTACGTGCCGATAGTGAAGCTGAAGGTGATCGAGCTGAGGATCCACACGCGTGGATCCTTGAGTACAACACCGAAGTCATGGCGTTTCTGATCCTTGCCGGCTTCCTTTTCCAGCATGTCGTTCAGGGCGTCACGTTCTTCCTGCGTCAGCCATTTTGCTTCGCTGGGGCGGTTTGCCAGGACCTTCAATGTGATCAACCCCAGCACACACGCCGGAATGCCCTCGATCAGGAACATCCATTGCCAGCCGGCCAGGCCCCAGATGCCGTGCATCTGTAGCAACCAGATTGACAGCGGGCCGCCGACCAGAAAGGAAATAGGGGTAGCCACGGTGAACCACGCCAATACCCGTGTACGGTATTGCGCGGGGAACCACAGGGTCAGGAAGAAAATCACGCCAGGAAAAAAGCCCGCTTCCGCCACACCCAGGATGAAGCGCACGGCATAGAAACTATAAGGGCCGATAACCCAGGCTGTGGCCGCTGCGGCCAGGCCCCAGCTAATCATGATGCGGGCCATCCACACCCGGGCCCCGAAACGGTACATCGCCAGGTTGCTGGGCACTTCGCAGAGGCAGTAGCCGACGAACATAATGCCGGCGCCCAGTCCGAACTGGGCCGCAGTAAGACCGAGCTGATCGGTCATCTGCAGCGCGGCATAACCCACACTGGTGCGGTCCAGATAGTTGAAGAAATAGGCCAGTGCAAGCAGTGGAATCAAGCGCCAGGCGGCTTTTTTCATCGCTCGGCGTTGAAGTCCCGAATGCACTTCAGGCTGGGACTGGGGCAAGTGGGAAGTCGTGGTCGTGACGTTAGCCATGACTGTATCCTCGGTATTGTTGTTATGGATACCGTGGCGGGATACGCCGACGGTTCTGGCAGGATTTCGTGCGGTTCCGGCACTCCGTTCTGCGGTTCACGCCGAGCCTCCCTCGGCGCGTCAGATTTATCGGCAGCCGCAACGGGCCCAGGTTGGCCCGCCGTAGCGCCGGTCAGGCGCTCTTGATCGTGCCTGTGGCCTCAAGGGCGTCGATCGCCTCGGCCGTATAACCGAGTTGTTCCAACAGTTCCCGAGAGTGGCTACCCATTTGCGGAACATTCAGGCGTGCGCCAAAACGCTGGCCGTCCATCTCGAAAGGGAGCATCGGCACTTTCACGGACTCGCCGTTGGGCAGCGCCAGTTCTGTCATGCCGCCGGATTCGTTGAGGTGGTGATCGTCGAACAGGTCATCCGGGCGTTGAATCGGGGAGAAGGGCAGGCCGGCCTGTTCACACAGCTTCATCACCGCCTGCTTGCTCATGCCGGCAACGCGTTCACGTACCAATGGCATAATCTGCTCGCGAGCAATCACACGCTGGTTATTGCGCGCAAGAGCCGGGTCGTTGCCCAGTTCCTGGAAGTCGAAGGCGGTGCAGAACGCTTGCCATTGGCTATCGCTCACCACGCCGATAAAGACCTGTTCGTTTTCTTGATCCGTATCAAACACGTCATAGATCGCCCAGGCAGAAATGCGGCTGGGCATGGGGGCGGCGGAGGCGCCCGTGACCACTTTCTGCATCATGTGCTGGGCTACCAGGAACGCCGAGTTCTCGAAGAGCCCGGTCTGGACGAATTGACCGCGTCCGGTTTCCTTGCGCTGGAGCAGGGCCGCCAGGATGGAGACGGCGCTGAACATGCCGCCCATCACATCGTTGACCGACGCACCGGCACGCAGTGGGCGCCCGACAGGGCCTGTCATGTAGGCTAACCCGGTCATCATCTGCACGACTTCGTCGAGGGCGGTACGGTTTTCGTAGGGGCCCGGCAAGAAGCCTTTCATCGAGCTGTAGATGATGTCCGGCTTGATGGCTTTGACCTGTTCATAGCCCAGTTCCAGTTTTTCCATGGCTCCGAGGCGGAAGTTCTCGATGACCACATCGGCGGTGGCGATGAGTTTTCGCACCGCTTCCTTGCCTTCGTCGGATTTGATATCCACCGCGAAACTCTTCTTGTTGCGGTTGTAGGTCATCCAGTAGCCCGCGCCGGAGCCCATCAGGCGGCGGGTGTTGTCGCCCTCTGGCACGGGCTCAACCTTGATCACCTCGGCACCAAGATCGGCGAGCAGCAGGCCGCAGGTTGGACCCATCACCATGTGGACGAACTCGATCACGCGGATCCCGGCCAGTGGCAGCTGTTTTTCTTCTGGCTGGTTCATACGCGCTCCTTGGCATAGGTGAAGTTCTTGCCCACGCCGGCATCGGGGATGAAGCCATACAGCGGTTCACCTGGCAGCCCTTTAACCAGCCAATCCCGTGCATGAACCAGGCGGTCAAGGTCAACGCCGGTGCGCAGGCCCATCGATTCGAGCAGGTAAACGAGGTCTTCGGTAACGATATTTCCCGAGGCGCCAGGCGCGTAGGGGCAGCCGCCAATACCGCCTTGGGAACCATCGAACGTAGTGACGCCAGCTTCCAGTGCCGCCACGACATTGGCCAGGCCCTGCCCGCGGGTATTGTGAAAATGCGCACTGCCGCTGAGTGCGCCTATTTCGTTGCGTAGCCGGATGAATAGGCGGCGCACTTGAGTGGGGTTGGCATAGCCGACGGTGTCGGACAGGCCGACCTCATCTACACCGAGTTCGGCCATTTTCACGGCAATGGCGAGGGTCGCGTCATCCGTGACCACGCCTTGAAGCGTGCAGCCAAAAGCCGTGGAGACGCCTGCTTCTATCTGGATGCCGGGGAAGTGTTCGTTGCGCAACGCAACCACGGCTTTCACCTCTTCGAACACCTGCGCGTGAGTCTTGCGGATGTTGGAGATCGAGTGCTGCTCACTGACAGAGATGGGCAGGGTGATCTTGTGTACACCGGCGTGAAAGGCCGCTTCAGCCCCACGAAGATTAGGCACCAGGGCGGTCACGTGCAGGTTCGGCAGTGTCAGCGCATGGGCCACGACGAGCACACAGTCCGCCATTTGCGGCAGCAGCTTGGGAGGCACAAACGAACCCACTTCGATCTCGCGTAGGCCTGCTGTTGCCAGTGCCGTTATCCATTCCAGTTTGAGCTCGGTAGACATGATGGCGTCGACGCTTTGCAGGCCATCACGCGGCCCCACTTCACTTACCAGGATGTCGATTTCAGTGGCGTCTTTCACAGTAGGTTCTCCTCATCTGCGGGACAGCCTGTTGAACATTCACGCAATGCGGCGGTTAGGAAAAGCACGTATTGTCATGCGTGTTCTGTCAGGCAGAATATTGTTCTATTCCTAGTATTGGCCTTGAAAATACCTGCTGTCAACGGCTGTCTTGATGCACTCACACCCCCATGCCTCCGGCGCTTTCAAAGGGTTTCTGGTTATCCCGCGGAATAATTTTTGCTCTGCGCGCGCAACGCCCCAGCGAAATCTCGCGCTTGACAGGCAATCAAAATGCTTGGAAAGTTATTCCGCTAGAAGGAATGTTGTTCTATCAGATAGAACAAATAAAAACAAAAACCTCTGTGCATCTGGACGGCAAGGCGTTACCTGAAGCAATTAGGTTCGCCTTCCTTGTCACGATGCCAGTTGATACGCGGAGTGCTGCCATGAGCCTGTATCCCCCACCTCAGGAGAGGACCACCGAGGTCTTCACCCGGCTGCCCGAGAAGTTCTGGCGCAACGGCGACTCGGATTGGGTTCGTGCCAACAAACCGGGCCAGAAGGTTGCCAGTTTTCTGGAAGGACCCTCCTTCGACCGGGCCGGCAATCTTTACGTGACCGATATCCCCTACGGCCGCATCTTTCGCATTTCACCGCAGGGGGAGTGGGAGTTGGTCGTGGAGTACGACGGCTGGCCCAATGGCCTGAAAATTCATGGTGATGGCAGAATTTTCATTGCCGACTACAAGCGCGGCATCCTGGTCCTGGACCCGCTAAGCAAGCGCATTGAGCCGTTCCTTACCCACCGCCGCAGCGAGGGCTTCAAGGGCGTCAATGACCTGTTTTTCGATCATGAAGGGCGTCTCTACTTCACCGACCAGGGCCAGACCGGCATGCACGACCCCAGTGGCCGTGTGTTTCGCTATGACCTGGAAAGCCAACGTCTGGATTGTCTGTTGGATAACGGACCGAGCCCCAATGGCCTGGTCATGGACCTGCACGAGCAAGCATTGCTTGTGGCCATGACCCGGGGCAATTCGATCTGGCGCCTGCCCATTCAATCGGACGGCACGACGTCCAAGGTCGGAGTGTTCACGGCCATGGCAGGCGGGGTGAGCGGCGCGGACGGCATTGCACTGGATGACCAGGGCAACCTGTTCGTTTGCGATGCGGGTAATGGCTGCGTATGGGTCTTCGATCGCCATGCGGTGCCTCTCTATCGCCTGCGGTCCTGCACCGAAGGACGGACCTTGACCAACCTGGCGTTTGGCGGTGAAGGCAACCGGCACCTGTTCGTCACCGACTCTTCAACCGGCCACATCCTCAAGATAGCCATGGAGCATCCTGGCAAGCCGATGTTCTCGCACGCCACTACGTAACTACAGATACGCAAGCCAAAGGCGCGTGGATTCGATTCGCCTCGAACCGCGCTAATGGCTGCGCTTTGCCCAAACAAAACCAATAAGAAGAGGGACACATGCTTACGATCCTCAGCTACACAATGATCGCCTGCTTCATGTACCTGATCATGAGCAAGCGACTGTCACCACTGGTTGCACTCGTGCTGGTGCCTATCGTGTTCGGCTGCCTCGCCGGGTTTTCCACCGCCCTGGGCCCGATGATGCTCGACGGCATGAAAATGCTCGCCCCGACGGGGATCATGCTCACCTTCGCCATCCTGTATTTCTGCATGATGACGGACGCAGGTCTGTTCAACCCGCTGATCAAGTTGATCCTGAAGCTGGTCAAGGGCGACCCGCTGAAAATCGTGGTGGGCACCGCGATCCTGGGCATTTGCGTCGGCCTCGACGGGGATGGTGCAACGATGTACATCATCACCACAGCAGCGATGCTCCCGCTCTACCGCCGTACGGGTATAAGTCTGCAAGTCATGGCGACAGTGCTGATCCTGACCATTGGTGTGATGAACATCCTGCCGTGGGCCGGCCCGTTCTCCCGCGCGGCCAGTGCTATGCACGTCGACATTACCGACCTGTTTATCGAGATGATCCCAATCATGATCGCGGGGCTTGGCTGGGTGATCTTCAGTGCATTCTGGCTTGGCTTGAAAGAGCGACGCCGCCTCGGGATCTTGACACTCGACAACGATGAGCTCATGGATAAGTTCACAGAGTTTCGCCTGGGTGACTGGCGCTTTCTGTTCAACGCCGCGCTGACCATCACCCTGATCGCGCTGATGATGCTTAACCTGATGCCACTGCCGGTGCTGTTCACCATCGCCTTTGCCCTGGGCCTGATGGTCAACTTTCCCACGCTCAAGGCGCAGAAAGCGGTGATCGGCAAGCACGCCGACAACGTCATGGCCGTCACCTCGCTGATTTTTGCGGCAGGTATTTTTGTCGGCATCATGTCCGGTACCGGCATGGTCAAAGCTATCTCCGAAAGCCTGATCATGGTCATCCCGGATTCCGCCGGGCATTTCATGTCGGTGTTCACCGCCTTCATCAGCATGCCCTTCACCTATGTCCTGACCAACGACGCCTTCTACTTCGGCATTCTGCCGATCCTGGCCGAGACCGCCAGCCATTACGGCATCGGAGCTCAGGAGATGGCGATTGCGAGCCTGATCGGTCAGCCGGTGCACCTTCTCAGCCCACTGGTAGCCTCTACTTATCTGCTGTGCGGCCTCCTGGATGTGGACTACGGCGACAACCAGCGCGCCTCCATTTTCTGGTGCATCGGTACCTGCCTGGTGATGTTTGTAGCCGCTGTCGTGCTGGGTTCTATCGATATTTATAACTGAGGGTCTACGCCGTTATGCGGGGCGGTTGGGGCGTCCACCATTATTTTGCCGCAATGGGTCTAATCAGCCCATTGTCGAGCCGCCTTCTGGCTCTGCACTAGGAGTTGCGCGCATAAACTGCCTCGATCGCACCTGGCATTTGGTGAAACGACGGATCTATGCAAATGCTCGTCGAGGTAGAGGTCCGGTAGGTGGCGCGAAAGCCGTGGGCAGTGATGTCGTACTCTGGCCAGATACGCTGAAAGGACGTGAGCATGGAGGTCGGGTTTATGGGAGGTCCCGGATAGACCGGCGAGACGAACACCCAGTCTTTGCCTTCTACCAATGGCAGGCAATATGTGGTTGTTCAGCGCTCCGCTAAACCCTCCATTACAAGCTATCAGAATCCCCCAAAAACATTTTGACTTGGCTCTAGAATAGTGTTTTCAGGTCGATAAAGCTTTTGTTTGCCTCCATTTTTGCCCCCATTCGCACCGAGTGTGCGAGTGATCGCGAATGGCGATCTCCGACGGACTTCGCTATTCCTGGCCAGTTAAGCCGTTGGGCCAGGTCGCTCATCAGTCGTTAGGCAAGTGCAACTGCACTTCCATGGCGTCATGAAGGAGTCTGACGACCTCGATCACGTCGTCGTTTGTCACACGATAGAACACGATATGGCGTGGGCTTTTGACCGTTCCATGGGTTTGTTTGGCCTGCTGGCGTGAATAGATGAGGTGATAGCTGCGAAGGCCCGGTGCAAGTTCATCGCGGTCGTGGCTGCCAATGCGATAAGGCGTGTGGGCAAGCGCTTGCAGCGCCGCGAGGATCAGCGCCTGGTAGCGCTGGCGTGCTTGATCGCCGAACTGCGTCTGGGAGAGCCTAAGGATGTCGACAATGTCGGCACGAGCCGGGTTGGAGATCCGATACTGCGGCATGCTCAGTGTTTCTCTCTCGCAGGGAGGGTTGCCTCCAGGCTCAAGCTCTCGAGGTAGTGCTCCAGATCACCCTCGTTCACCTGAGTAAAGCGCCCGTGCTCAAGATCCATGATGCCGATCGAGGTCGCCTGACGCAGTGCCTCAATTTTGGCGGTGTCTTCGGCAACGCGCTGCTCCAATAAACGTAAACCTTCTCGCATCACTTCGCTGGCATTCTGATAACGGCCGGACTGCACCAAGTCATGGATAACCTGGTCCTGGTGAGGGGTGAGCACTACGTTTCGCGTCGCCATAACTAGCTCCAGTTCTATGCAAACAGATACTTTTGATGTTGGCATATTATGCCAATTTCGCTCTGGAGAATAGCTTGGGGCCGACATCCGGCGATCAGGTGACGGCTGACTTGGCGCCAATCAGCAAGGTTCAAAGTCATCCTCCCATAATGAAAGCAACCGGCAGATTGATTTGAAGATTGATATGCCTGACTGTGCGTGGGAGGAGGCGCGCGATGTGTGCTTCTCGATGCGCCCTGAAATCGATCGGCATGTTCGATGCCCATCAATATTTGCGTTTAGAGGCATCAAGAGAGGTTCCAATGCCCTACGAGTTAGAAAATCGCCTAGTGATCGGCGTCGCTTCCAGCGCTGTGTTTGATTTGCTGGCATCGGACGCAGTGTTTCAGAGTCAGGGGGAGGAGGAATACCGCAAGTTTCAGCAAAACAATCTGCACGTCCCGCTTCCTAAGGGGATAGCGTTCCCCTTCATCAAGCGTTTACTGTCAGTGAATGACCTGAGCGTCGATCCTACGGATCCGCTCGTCGAGGTGATACTTCTTTCGCGCAATGATCCCGACACTGGGCTGCGCGTACTGAAGACTATCGAGCACTATGGGCTTGGGATGACAAGGGCGATTTTTATGCAGGGAAAATCTCCTTATGAATACATACCAGCACTGAATATCGCTTTATTTTTGTCGGGTGACAAAAAAGACGTGGAAGCGGCTATCAGGGCCGGGTACCCGGCTGGCCAGGTTCTCGATTCAAAATTTGAAGACGACGAGACTGATAAAGCCCTACGCATCGCATTCGACTTTGACGGCGTGCTCGCTGGCGATGAGTCCGAAACAATCATGCAGGCCTCTGGATTGTCTGAATTCCATGCGCACGAAGTGAAGAATGTCATGCAGCCCCATAACCCTGGGCCGCTGAAGGAATTCATGGTGCGGATATCCAAAATCCAGTCGGTCGAGGAGAAGCACAAAAAGCTCAATCCTGAATACGAAAACCGCATACGCGTCTCGATCGTCACAGCCCGCAATGCTCCGTCTCATGAGCGAGCGATGAATACACTCAAGAGTTGGGGGGTCATGGCCAATGACGCATTCTTCTTAGGTGGTATCGAGAAAGGAAAAATTTTAGGTGTATTGAAACCACACATCTTTTTCGATGACCAATCAGGGCACCTTAAATCGACTAGCGCAGTTGCTCCATCCGTGCACATTCCTTTCGGCATCACCAACCATGTCGCTACTGTGGATGCGCTAGAGCCTGAAGCGGATCAGGTCCAGCAGGTGGTGTAACACGGTGGCTTGAGCGCGTAGTACCACAGGAATTCGTATCGGTTCTGTGCTTGAACTGGCCTAATGATCCCGGACACCTCTTAAGGGCAATATGATTCGCCCAATCAGGAGGTTCCATGCAAGAGCGATAGACCTACACCCGCGAGTTCAAGCAACGTGCTGCAAGCATGGTTCTTGATGATAGCTGCTCAGGTCCCGACGTCTGTGCATCTATGGACGTTGGGCCTACGGCTCTGCGCCGCTGGATTGGTCAGGTCCAATCGTTGTGTAGATACCTATGCCGTTCAATGGGCCGATCAATGGGTTAAAACACGTGGCTACCAGCCACCGGGAAACCATTGCCGGGCGAGCTGCACCGTTACGCGCAAGGTGTGCTGGCTTTGTTCGCACGCAAGCGCCTGTTCTTCAGGCGACGCCGGTTTGCTCCACTTTGGCCGGATTGCCAAGCGCTGTGCATAGCTAGCTTTAAACGCAGGGCTGGCCTCGCCAGTCAGCCGCATCGCTTTAGCATAGTCCGCCTCGAGATCTTCGGGCAGCGAACCACAGGCCAGTTTGGCTTGCTGATAGCGCACGGCGTACATGAAGCCATCGGTGGGGGCTTCGTCGTAGGTGTAGCGGGAGGGTTCTGCGGCCATGGCAGTACCGGTGAGGAATAGGACTATGAGGAGGGGGCGTCCGTGCATGATGGGGAAAGTCTCGGGTGGTTGACGGTGCGTTTGACCTAAACGCCAGTTGTATAGAATTGAACAGGTCACTCGTTAACTATACGTGCCCGGCTTGAATTGCAGCGACCAAGGCGATGGGCCATCATTGTTGGCCGCTACGAGCCATTCTTCGTATGCCGTTCGGATTTATAGGGTGTAATAAATGTTTAGGCGTCTCATGGACTTGAGCAAGCGGTTGCGGAAGGATTTTGCTGCTGTACCGGTTTCCAAGGAACAGGTTCTGCGCCCGCTGGAGGTGCACCCTCAGGCAGGACTCGTCGCGAGTCTGCCCGCGAATGTGTTGGACTACTGGCACAGAGCGCTGATCGCCGATGACTTGGGTGGCCTGCAAGCCACCGATGTTCGCATTCCGTTGAAAAATTACGCGAGACTGGCCTGGCCCGACTTCAATCTTGGTTTCGGCACGCGCCCGGCGCTGGCGCTGGGCATTCTCACCGAGCGTGCCGCAGAGGCTCGGCGTAAACAGCAAGCGCAGGCGCTTGAGGCGTCAGATAGCGACGCAGAGGGTGAGCAGGAGGCGGACGAGCCGGATGACGATCCGCGCATTCCCATGGCGCTGGTGTTTCATCAAACCACTTCATCAAACGATGAGGTCCAGGTCACGTGGCCCGACCCGGATAAAAAGCCTGCGCCGGGCGCGAAAAAAGTCCGCCTCAAGCCCGACCGGCTGAATATCGCGTTCTGGTTTCCTTTCGACCTGAACGACAAAAACCAAATATGCCTGCCACGCGACCCCAACGATTGCCGGCCGCGTGTGGTCCGCCAATGGCTTGAACCGCAGCCATTGATGGCGGCCAACGACCTGCCGCCGGCCATTGGCCACTTCGATTGCTATCGCGACGAGCTTAAGCTATTTCTCGCGACGTTGAGCCAAAGCGCCAATTTGAGCGGTTATGTCGACGCTTGTTTTGCCTTGTTCGCCCGCGTTCAAGCGGATGGGGTTGAGACGGGAATGGCGCCGATCACGGGGCAATGGGTTGCGGTGCCGCGACAGCCTGGCTATGCAACACGTGCGCTCGCCAACGTGTATGAAGCGATCCCCAATGCGCCGTCCATCGGCGCACTGGAGCAGCTCATAGGCGCCGGACGACACCGTTCGGCTGTCCAGGCAGGCGGCATGGCAGCGCCGCAGGTGACGATCCGGCACGTGGCCATGGTCGATAAGGCCACACACCTCGACAAGCCAGACGTCAATCGCGGCGCAGACCCCTTGAACGAATCGCAGCGCCGCGCATTGCACGCCCTCGGCCGGTTGGGTGAGCAGGTCGGGGTGGTTGCGGTCAGTGGGCCGCCGGGCACCGGGAAGACGGCCATGCTGCGTGCGATGATCGCCAACCAATGGGTGTTGGCGGCTTACGATAACCGCGAACATTGCCCCGTCACGTTTGTGTGCGGGGCGACCAACCAGAGTGTCGAGAATGTGATGGGCACGTTCAATGGTGCCGTAGGCAGGAAGCATGCCCTGGCACGTCGTTGGTTGGACCCTACGGGCAAGCCACTATTGGGTTTCACCGCCAGCGCACCGTCCAAGGCCAAGGGGAAAACCCATCGCAGCAAGTTCACCACGCTTGAGATCCGGCAAAAGCAGTTGCGCATCTTGGGAGTCGGGTCCTCCAGCCTCAAGCAATCGTACGAAGACGGTGTTGCGGCAGCCCTTGCTTTGGCGCGGCACTTTGAAGATGCCTTCCGCGAGCTGCCAGAGTTGTTCAATGCGTTGTTTAGCGTTGAGCAGAAACATCAGGTCAGTGATGCCACGCGTTTTATCTATCTCATGCAGAAGAGTGCTTCGACAACGCCTACGGCGTCGACCATCTGCGAGCACTTGAACACGCTGACCCAGGTATTGCGCAGTGGGTTGGCCTCAGCAATCGAGCGCCAGGCTGACATCGACGCGTTGATCGAGCCCGGTGAACTGGCTGCGCGCTTTCCCAGTGAGGCATGGGCATCTTCCTGGGCCATCGACATCCTCGCGGATTTGCGTGTGGCCGCAACCCCCGAGGCGCGCCAGGCGCAGCAGCAGAAATTGCTGGATGTGGTGTGGCGGCCGATTATTTTCCAGTTGGCCGCGCGTTACTGGGAGACGCGTTGGCTGGCCAGTGCTATCGCAACCCCCGAGCCTGGCAGCCGAAAGAACGCACTCAGGCACGCAGCCATGCTGTTTCCGTGCATTGTCGCCACCTTGCACAGCGCCCCACGGTTACTGGGAGAGGGCCGTAGGCCGCTGTTCGCGTTCCTGGATTTACTGATTATCGATGAGGCGGGGCAAGCTGCGCCGGAGCTGGGTGTGCCGGTGCTTAGCCTGGCTAAAAAATCCGTGGTGGTCGGCGATATGAAGCAGCTCTCCCCCGTGTCTTCGGTAACACCCGAGGTCGATGCGCGCCAGGTGCAGGACCGTTGGGCCGATCCGTCGTCTTTGGGCGCCTTGCTCGTGCGTGGCGCGGACTCCGCCACGGGTTCAATCATGAAGCTTGCCGCAACCGGGGCATCGTTTGCCGAGGCCATGCCGGACGGATGGCTACGGGACGGGCTGCTCCTGCGGGAGCACTACCGTTGTGCAGAGTCGATCATCAATGTGTGTATCGATTTGCTGTACCACGATCACGACCGTGATGCCGAGGGCGGGTTGCTCGGCAAAGAGTTGGAACCCAAAGTGCCCAACCCGCTGGCAGGGCTGTTCGCGGATGCCGAGTTACCCTTGCTCGAGGGCGAAGCTGAAATGCAGTTGCGCAAACGCATGAAGGCAACGTTCCCGCTACCGCCGCTCGGGTTCTATCAGACGGGTGGCCCGAACGATGAGCCCTGCAAAGGCGACTCATGGTCCAACCCTGGAGAAGCCAAGGCCATCGTGGACTGGCTTAAAGAGCACGGACCGCGCCTGGCGAAGTGGGCCGCCAGGGTCGAAGGCCACCCGGAGCAGCCGATAGGGTTGGAAAAACTTGTCGCGGTCGTCACGCCATTTCGAGGCCAGGTCGAAGCGATAAAGCGTCGGGTGCGCGAAGAACTCGACCCTGATGACGCTGACCTGAGTGAGCGTTTGACCATCGGCACGGTTCATACCCTTCAAGGGGCGGAGAAACCTGTGGTGTTGTTCAGTGCCGTGAATCGGGAAAGCCGCGCCAGCCGTCGAACCGATACCAATCATCGTGAGCGGGTGTTTATCGATCGTGACGATGGGCGCCTGCTCAACGTAGCGATCAGTCGTGCGCAGAAAAGCTTCATTATGTTTGGCCATTCCGATCTGTTTTTTTCCCAGCAGGCGATGGACCCGAACAATGATTTGCCTTCGGCTGTGGTAGGACGATGCTTGGCCGGTGTGCGTGAGCCAGAGCATGAGCGGCTCACCTGCGCCCCGCGGGTGCCAGCGTGCAAGCTCGGTCCCGCCACGCTGATGGTTGTCGAATCCTTGCACAAGGCGAAAATCATTCAAGAACTGGTACCTGGCGGTACTCAGGTGTTCGGCTGTGGCGGTCATATTCGTGACCTCCCGGGCCCCGGTGCGATCAGTTGGCGTGATGGGCTCAAACCGCACTGGCAATTGAGCGAGCGCGAGGGCAGTGACCTGGCGGCGTCCCTACGCAATACCGGCAGCCGTTTACTGCAATGCACTGAGCTGGTGTTGGGGACGGACGATGATGCCCAAGGCGAAGCGATCGCCTGGCACATGATCCAGGTACTCAAGGAAGCACCGTGGTTCATGCATATCCAGAGGGTGCGTCGGGTAAGGTTTCATGCATTGACCACCCCCGAAATGGCCCGATCATTTGAGGAGGGTCAGTGTGTACAGGTCGAGGGCGCTACCGCCGACGAGCGAGCTGGCAGCGCTTGCCGGGCCTTGAATATGGGCTTGGCATATGGAGCCATTGCCCAGCGGGTGCTGGACAACCTCATCGGCTCGGTCTACATGCGTCACGGTATTGTCGGGGGCGGACGGGTCAAGGGGCCCTTGCTCAGGGTACTGGCGGGCCATGGTGACTCCCCGGGGTTACCCGGTAAACGGTTGGGTGTCGCGATAAACCTGAAAGTGAACGATACCCTCGTGCCGGCTCGCTTGATGGTGCGGCGCGGCAGCGAAGCCTGGCGCGCGTGGGGCAGTGACCGCACAGAGAGCGTTCACACCTTGATCGACCAACTGAGCGACGCGGTGGTTTCACCGACACCTTGCCTGCTCGAGCATGAGGACTTGCTGCTGGCACCTGCTCAAAGCCTGGGCACTAACCTGGTCCTGCAAGAGGCGTTCAGGCGATTTGGCTGGATGCCGTCGAGCACCATGAGCACGTTGCAAAAACTGTATGAGATGCGCGAGGGGCAGGACGAGCCCGAGTCAGCACCGAACGACAATGGTTGGGCTGCATTGGATGCGCAGGGGCGCCTGTTCCTGACCGAGTCCGGACGGCGCCAGGCAGATAAGGTGCTGAACAACCCTTGGCTGAACACAATCAGCGCCAATGCGTTGTTGATGGCCTTCGACGATGCGCTGACCCACCTGTCCCAATTGCCGGATGCAGGGGAGGCGGACTACCTTGCGTTCGTGCACACCTGGGCGGCGCAGTTTGATGATCAGTGCGGCGCGCAGCCGGTTGCGGGCCCCCATGCACCAACGGTCGATGCGCAAGGCGCTGAGGTCGCGCTGTTTTCCCTGCAGCCCGCCGTCGAGCTGAATACGTGGGGCGCGCCTGCCGGTTTGCCTTCACCCGCTGAGGCCGAGCAGCACGACGATGATCCCGCGCCTGGCGCGCAAGCCCGCCCGGTTTCGGACGGCGGCCGCAGCGGTGCCCACGGAGCACTGGTGCCTCTGGACATCAGCCTGGAGGGCGACAGCCCCAAGTTGGCCGCGCTTACCCCGAGGCAGCGGCAACTTTACGACCTGATGTCCAAACTGATGTTGGCCTCTTCACTGCGAGATGGACAGTTTCAGACTGTACGCCGGATTTACCCCCTGACTTGGCCGGGTAAACCGGCTGTCCGGCAGGTTGAAATTGGTGTCGAGGTGATAACAGGCAAGCCGGGCAGCTACCCAGGTTGGTTTGCGCTGGACCCCGATGGCCTGCACCAGCACACGCGCAATTGGGCGTCGGCAGAGATGGAGGCAGTGCTCGATGAGCAAAGCCCTCGCTTGCAAGTGATAGTGCAAGACCACGGCATACGCACCCGCTCGCTGCTTGAGCCGACAGTCGATCATTTATTGGCGTGGATGCAAGCGCGTGGACACGGTAGGCCCTCGACATTCGGCAAGCACATCGATGATCTGGTACGTGGCAATACGTCGAACCCGCGCGCGGAGGGCACTGCCGATGAATAGCAGTTTTGCCGCCATGACCCTGATGCGAAACGCCTATGAGGCCGCATTGCGCGACCCCTCGGACGCAGTTGCCCAGGCAGCGTTCGTCGCTGCGCACCAAGCGCAACAGCACACGTTCGTTGACTCATTCGACGTCGCGGGCATTACCTACCCGCGTACTGATGGGCACACACTGAGTGAGCGTGAAGCGCGCGAGGTGATTTCCAGAATCCTGTCCAACCCGGCGTACAGCGTATCGGACCTGCGGCCCAGCGTCATTGAAGCGGCCTACCCGCTACAGGCAGACGTGCTGCGTGCGGAAATCGAAGCCACGGTCGCGTTGGCCAATAAAATCAATGGGCTCGACTGGCGCACCGACGCGCTCGATGCCAGCACCAAGCAAGCGATGCGTGAACTGCTACGCATGCCCACCTTGGCGGGCGGCTACAAAATCATTTCCCAGGTCAAGTCCGCAGCCAACGCCCAGGTGTTGAATATCTACCGTGGCTACGATGCCGATCACTTGATCCCCGACAAGGCACTGCGAGGGTCACTGCACAGGGGGCAGTCTTTCAGCCTTGACCAGAGCTACGCGACGTTTATGCAGGATTCACAGAACAGAGGATCGCAGCATAAATTTGTGACGGACGCCCAGAAACACACACGCAAACGGCTGCGCGGCGATCCGACACTGCCCGCGAAAAACCCAACGACTGGCGAGTACCTGGAGCATGTGCTTGAGTGGATGACCCATGTCTATGCCACCGCGGATCTGGGTGTGGATGTGGCCGTCAGGAACAGTGGCCTTGCCAACTCGGATGAATTCAAACGTTTCAACGTCAAAGGTTTTGCCTTGGCGCAGGCAGGGTTCATGACGTGGAATGAACGCAAAAGTGTCGGCCGCGCTGTCGCCATGGTGCTCCTGATTGAGGCGCGTGAGTTCTACACGGCGGCCGGCTGGCCCATGGACAGGGAGTTGCCTTTGTTCTACGACGTACCTTCTACAGTGACCCAACAACCGGTGCCTGTGACATGAGCGACAACATAAACCCATCAACACCCGCCCATGGCGTCCGGCGCTACCAGCTTGCCGACCTGACAATGGCCGCCGGGGTGCCCTGGTTTGCCGTGCACGTGTCGGACGAAAGCGGTCATACATCGTCCTGGATTATCAGGGGGGAACTGGACGGTGAGCATTTACGCCTGCAACCACAGGTTTGGGTGCCAGATGCCATCCAGGCCATCGTCAGTGATAGCGACGGCCAAGTCTGGGCGATCACTAGCGAAGATGAGCTGATCACCAACACCGACCTTGGACAGGTGGCTGGATGGCGGCAGGTTACGCCTCATCCACAGCTCAACGCGCGCGATGAGTGGTACTCCCGCACACTGGGTTATGTGGCCACGGGTGGCCAGAACGTCGAGCTTGCTGAATGCCTGTGTTGGGCGAACGATGGCTTGTTGATCGGTACGTTCAGCCGCCGGTTGTATCGTTGGACATCGGGCGATGTTGCTCGCCTTGAACACGACGATCACGTTGTCGGAACGCTGGGTGGTGTCAACAACATTGTCCAGACGCAAGACGCAATATACGCGCTGGGGTATGCGGGCCTGATCCTGCGTCGGTCGGTGGACGGGACCTGGCAGCGAATTGATGGACCCTGGCCGACGGAGGCCGGCGCGTTCATCAATATGATTGCCGGTGTCGAAGGTCCGCGAGGGGAATTGTGGGCGATTGCGGCGGGCGGTTCGGTCGTCAGCGTTGCGGGTGATGTGACCCGCACCATTGCACAAGTACCCGGTGAGCCTCTGGGCATCACCCGGTTCCAGCGCCAGTGGTTCGTGTCGACCCTCGACGGTTGCTACGAACTACCGGGGGATGGTGACACGGTCCTGATCAAACGCGATATTTTGATGGGTAAATCGATTGATGCCGCGAACTGCCTGATTGCCGTCGATGCCGAGCCACAACAAGCGGATCACGCGCAGGTCCACCTGTGGTTGCGCACCAGAAACCGCGATGCTTGGCTGCGCCCAATCATTTGCCGGGCCTGATTGAGGCGTTAAGGCGCAAGTGCGCGGGGATACGGGCTTGCTTTCGAGGCGCAAGCCCGTGGTTTCACCTGGTCGGCCAGGCAGGCTCAATTGGTTTGTGGGCCGCGCCCGCGATGCGCGGTGATGCGGTTGTAAATGTTGGGTGCCGTGACCGCCATTTCTTTGCTGATCTCCGGGACTGAGTAGCCTTTGTCATAGAGATGTTGCAAGAAAGCGTCTTGGTCACGCCGGGCAAGCTGGCCGTAAAAGCCGCGATTTATTTCTTTCTGGATGCCTGAGAAAAAACCAAACATAGGGACCTCTGTATTCGACTCGCGTCATGTTGATGGTGGGAGGAGAAGGCGTGGCTTGGGCCGCTCCTTCTGTATGCAAGCCCCTTGTAAACCCCGGATTTGAAGTCTGAGTGAGCTAGCCGGTTGCAGGTTATTCACTCTGCTGCTTATCGGCCATCCCAACCTGGGTAGCACCCAGCATGGTGTGATTTATGCGAACAGACGAATACACGGATGACGAAGTCGAGACAAAGGACAGGTGGGACAAACTGTTCTGGATTGAGCTCGCTAAGCGCAAAGAGCGCTTGGTAACCGGGGATGCACACCTGATGCTTGTTCAATTGCATGATCAAATAGCCCAGGCCATCGATATACCCGGCCAAGTGATGGATGAGCCCATCGAAGGCATAAGGGGGGCTGCGGTCCTTTTGGACGCGTTTCAGTGGCAGTACGACCCGGCTGATGAGGCTGATGACGAACACCAGGCTCAGTTGTTGCGGGACACGATGAATCGCTTCGAAAGCCAGATTGATGAAGCGTGGTCAAGGTTGCAGTTCACCCGGGGCTTCCGACTTGCCGACCTAGCCGTGGAGAACGACCTTGAAGACATGTGGCAGTGGTGGGTGTTCGTCAATTCTTCTGCCGGGCGCGCAAAGCTGGGGATCAACAGCGGAAAGTTCTCGCACCATGGCATACAGGCTCGAATGGGCGAGGACCATGAGCCGCCACGGATTATTGAGGTCCATACATTCTATAACCGGCCCGGGCAGTCTCCAATCCCCATTTCCAATCGCAGTGTCAGGAGCTTCACCACTGACGTGGATGAAGTGATCATCAACGGCAAACGGGTCACCGATAGTGTAATTGTGGTGTTTGACTCCGAAACTCCAGCGCCATCCAGAAGGGAAATCGTGAACGCCGCTTATTCCGGCAGAGGAATGATTCGGGCACGGCGTTTAGCGGATGCCCGTGCAAAAGGCGATTACGCCAGACTGCAACGCTTGCTCGACGAACCGTCCCCGACCACGGATTTTGTCGACTTATTCGAGCCTGTACAGGCGCATAAATTGTTTAAGACACTCACCAGCGTTGCGCCGTTGATTCGAGGGCTATTCGCCTGGGATCTTCACCATGACCAGGGACTCAGCAAAGCGCAGGCCTGCCGAGTTACGGCGGAAAAACTACCTGGAATGGGCACTAACCCACGCAGCGTCAACAATGCGCTTATATCAGTGGGAGAAAAGATCAACGGCTACCAACCCGAGCAATTGCCTTGGATTTTTCAACGCTTTAGCGATTGAGGGTTCCGTCGCCGGAACCCGGTCGCGTTGAGCTAGGCAGCGCCGTATTGGGAGATACGCCGTTGTGCCAGCGCCTCGCCCTCGGCCTGCGTCGCCGCGGTTTCATAACGAATGCCAGAGGCTTGTTCGCCAATCTTGCCCATGGCATCGAAATGCGCACGACGCGCCTCATCGGCAAGCACGCTGATCAAGCTGATACGCAAATGGCCAAAGGCCTGCTTGTGCGTCTTCAACCATCGGCTGCGCAGCTTGCGGTCGGCGTGGGCTTCGTCGTCCCCAGGTTCCAGGTAGATCAATACAAAGGGTACGCCATGGGCCATGACGGCCTCGATTTCGGCTTGCCACTGTGCACCGTAGCCCGGTACGACCACGTCGTTGCGCACTATACAGCGCAGCGGGTGTTGCAGGGCTTCACAAAGCCAGCCCAATAGCCGCGTGCGTTGCTGATGCAGGAAAAAGTGCCCGCCGTCCACCAGGCGCCAGTCGAAACCGGCTGCTGCGTGCCGTTTCCAGCGGCGCGCGGCTTCCACCGTGACCAGGTGATCATCGCTGGCGGCAATCATCACCATCGGCACCGCCAGGGTCGTATCGGTTAATACGCGGTAGCCTTCCGACAAGGCACTGTCGCGTGCCGCCCAGGTGTCGGACTTCGAGGGCGAAATCTTCCTCGCTGTAGTCGGACACTTTGCGCTGGATCGGCAAACTCGGCGCCGGGAATGCCATCAGGAACAGCAACTGCGCGTGGCGACCCTCGCTGGCCAAGGTCCGCGTCACTTCGAGGGCGATCTTGCACCCCAGGCTGCAACCCAGTAATGCCCAGGGTTTGCCGGTGTAGGGCCGGATCGCGTCCATGAACTGGCGCGTCAGTTGCGTCATGTCCTGAATGCTCGGTTCGGCGATGCGGCTTTCGCTGAAGGATCTACGAGTAAGACTGTTCCGGGGAAAGCATTAACCTTGCTTTGGTGGGGGTGGGCCATGAGGCTTATCTGATCGGCTTCAATGCCGACACGACTCGGTCATTAATACGGGGTAGGGCTGAGGGCTCATATCTCCTTCAGTCCATTCATCCTCATCAATAGCCCACATGGCCTCAGGCTGGGGGCATCCTTTTCAAACCATCCATAGCATGCCCTCAAATATGCCCTCAATGTAGCAATACACTGGAAGTGAATGGAGCTCCATGGTTGGTGGAAAGGCAGAAATGATCAGTCGAACAGCCTGCCAGACGACGCCTAAAGACTCTCAGGGTCGCCAAAGAACATCTGAATCCGCGACCGCAACCACCGCTCCCCCGGATCATTATCCTGCGACCCTCGCCACGCCATGTGCAGTTCAAACGAGCGCACCGGCAACGGCGGCTCTTCGGCGCGCAGGCCGCCGGCGGCGGTCAGGGCTTCGGCGGCGTAATCGGGGACGATGGCGACGATGTCGGTGCCCGAGAGCAAGGTGCCCAGGCCGTTGAACTGCGGCACGGCGAGCACTACGTGGCGCTTGCGGTCGAGCTTTTCCAGTTCTTCGTCGATGAACCCGCTCAAGTCGCCGGCAAACGACACCAGCGCGTGGGGGCGGGCGCAGAAGTCGTCCAGGCTCAGGGAGCCCGGCACACTGTCGGCGCGCAACAGTTTCGGCAGGCTGCGGCGCAGGACTTTGCGCTTGGCGTTGGCCGGCAGGTCGGCGGTGTAGCTGACGCCAATCGAGATTTCGCCGGAAGCGAGCAGGCCGGGCATCAGAATATAGTTGACGCGGCGCACCACCAGCACGATGCCGGGGGCTTCGGCGCGCAGGCGCTTGAGCAGTTGGGGCAGCAGTGCGAATTCGACGTCATCGGACAGGCCAATACGGAAAACGGCGGTGCTGGTCGCCGGGTCGAACTCGGCGGCGCGGCTGACGGCGGTGGAAATCGAGTCCAGGGCCGGGGAGAGCAGGGCGAAGATTTCGACCGCGCGGGCCGACGGTTCCATGCTGCGGCCAGTGCGTACGAACAGCGGGTCATCGAACAGCCCACGCAGGCGCGACAATGCCGCGCTGATCGCGGGCTGGCCCAGGAACAATTTCTCGGCAGCGCGGGTCACACTGCGCTCATGCATCAAGGTTTCGAATACGATCAAGAGGTTAAGGTCGACACGACGCAGGTCGTTACGGTTCATCTTGTGTCCTGGAAGAGTCAGCAAACTTGACGAGAGCGGCCACATAGGAACAATGACCGGCATGAATCTTACGGGGAAAGGCTGGTACTCTGCACAGGATAATTGAGTTTTCCTACGATACTTGAGGTCAATTCCTCAGTTGCGGAATCAATAACAGACATGTCGACTATTAACGGCGACCGGTGGTCTTACCTGGAAAGCCCAGATAGAGTTCATGGCATTAGAGGTTACTTTGACGAGGTTTGCGATGTCCCGCACGATCCGTTTTCACAAGTTTGGTCCGGCCGAGGTGCTCAAATGCGAAGAGCATGCAGCCGCGCAGCCCGCACCGGGCGAAGTGCAGGTGCGTGTCGAAGCGATTGGCATCAGCTGGTATGACATTCTGTGGCGCCAGAACCTGGCGTCTTCCCATGCACGCCTGCCGTCCGGCCTTGGTCATGAGATGGCCGGTGTCGTGGTTGCCGTAGGCGATGGCGTGGATGACTTGGCCGTCGGCGATAAAGTCGCCAGTTTTCCGGCCGAGAGCCCCAATGATTACCCGGTGTATGGCGAACAGATCGTCCTGCCCCGTTCGGCCCTGACCCGCTACCCGGATGTCTTGAGCCCCATAGAAGCCAGCGTGCACTACACGCCGCTGCTGATCGCCTACTTTGCGTATGTGGACCTGGCACGCGTCAAGCCCGGGCAGTTTGCCCTGGTGACGGACGCCAGCCACTGCGCTGGCCCTTCCTTTGTGCAACTGGGTAAAGCCCTGGGTGTGCGGGTGATTGCCGCCACCAAGGACAGCGAAGAGCGCGAATACCTGCTGTCCCTCGGTGCGGAGAAGGTCATCGTCACTGAAGAACAGGACCTGCTGATGCAGATCAACAAGTTCACCGACAACCGCGGCGTGGACGTGGTGTTCGATGGCTTGGGCGGCCCGCAGATGTCGCTGCTCGGTGATGTGCTGGCGCCACGTGGCAGCCTGGTGCTCTATGGCCTGCAAGGTGGCAACCAGACGCCATTCCCGGCCTGCGCGGCGTTCCAGAAGAACATTCAGTTCTTTGTGCACTGCATCGGTAACTTCACCGGCAAGCCTGAGCTGGGCATCATCCAGGACCAGGTCGCCTTGCAGCGCGCCTTGCGGGATATCAACCAGCTGACTGCTGACCGCGTGCTGGTACCGCTGAAAACCACGGTGTTTCCATTCAATCAGTTCGTGGAAGCACACCGCTACATGGACGAATGCCCGTGCCGCGAGCGTGTGGCACTGCAGGTTGAAGCTGTTTAAGGCGTAGGAATATTCGCAAACGAGTGTTCCTGACCACTGGCGCATGGGGCAAATGCGCCATTTGACAGGGCTGAAGCCGCGCAGGCTTCAAGTTGACCTCCCTGCATTTGAGCCCCTGATTCCTGGCTTTCCCCCTGACGCCGCGTTGAATTCCAGCGCGGCGTTGTTGTGTGCGCGTCATTAACGCCTGCGGCGTTGTCTATCTGCACTGGTTTTCGGCCAGCTTCTGTATCTATTAATCATTATTCCAGCGCTGATAATTGCCCTTCACTTTCATCTCAAGGACTGAGCAATGATTGACTATTTGATGCGTCATCCGCGAGGGCTTCGAACTCATCGCGCAGCCGAGACGTGGTGCAGGGCGAGCACTTACTTGCAGGGCAAGTTCACAGTGTGGACAGCCAGAAGTTGCTTGAATCAATTTGTCGGATGTTTCTTCAAGTTGTTGGATAAAGGTGCGTAGGAGGGCGTCGGAATAGTCCTAGGATGGCCGCCTCGGCGCGCTTCGGCCCAGTAATAAAGGCTGTCTGTGCGTTTTCCAGGCGTGAGCCATGCCCGAGGAGATCCGTGTCGTATTGTTGCGCGGTGCTAGTGTCTATTCATCGGTGCACCTGGCGGCGGGCGAACTTCTTATCTGCGCAATAGCTCAAGCAAACACTGTCAGCAGTTGCTTGAAACTGATATTTCAACTCAGGTAGTAGAATGATGAGCACTATTCACGAACAAGCCATGACGTATGTTTACCAGCAAGTTCTGCAACGCTTGATCGGACACTTTAATCGCGCTGAACGTACTGCACTTCAATTGTTGATCCAGCGCATCGTGGTCGCGGCGGGTGGCATGGAACAGGTGGGGGATTACAAGGTGCTGATCGCCCACGGCGGCGGCGAGGTCAGCAGCTACACCCTGGCGCTGCTGCGCGCTGCGCAACTGAGTATTGCCGGCCGGGCCCCGCGTACCTTTCACTTGCGGGTCGCGACCCTGCGCTACCCCGGCATGACCGAGAGCAGGCTCGACACCCTCAATCGAGGCTACAGCCGCCTGTTTCTCCACGACGACCCGCGCGTGGAGTTGTTGATGGTGGAAAACCACGACGTTCACCCCTTCAACCACCTTCGCCCGGCCAATGCCGCCGGGCGCGAAATCAGCCAGCGCAATCGGGTGATGGTGGGGCACATGACCGCCGGAGACTGTCGCGCGGCGCTGAGCAATGACACCTACCTGGCCTTGGGGGATTTCTACCAGCGGGCCAGCACCTGGCGCGGCGGTGTGCATGCGCTGGTCAGTGGCGATTCGCCACGCAAACAGAGCCACTTGCTTGCCTGGCTGAAGAAAACCGCGCTGGGCACCGGTGTCGCCGCCCCCAAAGCCTGGCCGCAGTCGCTCAACGGCTTGTTCGCGCGCATGGAAGAATGGAGCACCGCTTACTACGACGACCTGTACGGCGAAGAACATGCGCCGCGCATCACGCCCAGTCTCGCCGGCCACCGCCACTTGGCGTACATCGGCATTGCCGACCTGCTCGATGACGTCGACCCCCGGTCGTCGTCCTTGCTCACCGAGTTCATGGCCCACACCCCTGACGCCCTGGGCTTTCATTTCAGCCATCCGGCCTTTTCCCATCCCTTGCTGATGGCTCACCTGCGTGGGTTGCAGGCCGAGTGCCTGCGCACGCTGGACTACGAAATGGGCGTCGAAGGCTTTATCCAGCAGGTGGCGCCGTTCATGCGCCGCCTGCACCTGAGCGAGGCGATGTTCGCCGAGGCTTGCACCGGTGATGGCCGCACCTTGTCGGCCACCCAGGCCAACCAGTTTTTCGGCCTGGATGAAACCCAGCTGACTTGCCTGTTGTTCTCGCCGTTTGTCCATCATGGCGAAAGGCTCGAAAGCTATTTGCGCCAGTGCCATCCCGGCATGTTGGTGGCCCTGCCTGAGCTGCACAAACTGCTGCAGGGCAAGCCCTGCGCCGACATGCTGCAGCAGTGGGTGGTGGACACCAGTGGCTTGCCGCTGCCGCTGTTGCTGCACCTGTACCAGAAACGGCCGATGGTCATTACGGGCAGTAAACCGCGCGGCGCCCGCGCAACGGCCCGCAACCCTGCGCAGGCCCTGCAATTGTCCGGTCAATGAGCCTGCGCGGCGAGCGGCAGGCTGACTTCGCGTATCAGGCGGTCTATCGCTACATGATCAGCCTGATCAACCAGGTCAGTACCGATGCCCGGGTAAAACTGCCGTCCTTGCGCCAACTGGCCGGGCGCCTGAACGTATCGATCTCGACGATCCAATACGCGTATTCGCTGTTGGAGAAGGAGGGCAGGGTCTATTCGGTGGCGAAATCGGGCTATTACGCCTGGCCGCTGTCGGTGAGCCCGTCGGCCTGGGCGGGCGGCGATTTGCTCGATCGGCTCTACGCGGCGGCCCGTCGCCCCGGCATGCTGGTGCTCAGCGGCGACGAGCCGGCGTTGCTGGCATCCCTGGATAGCAGCTTGTTGCGATTGGAGCGCGAGTTGGTGCGTCACTATCCGCACCCGCTGCAGCCGTGGTCGCAGCCGTGCGGCGTGTGGGAGTTGCGCGCGGCGTTGGCGGCGCGCTACACCACGTCGCCCACGCGCTGCTGGCACGCCGACGAGGTATATATCGGTGCCGATTTGCGCGGGGTGTTGGACATTCTGATCGAGGTGCTGGGCCTGCGGGGCACCACGGTGATTGTGGAGTCCCCGTGTGATTGGCTGATCCTGCGTCTATTCCAGGATGCCGGGGTGCACCTCATCGAGCTGCCCTGGACGCCCGACGGACACCTGGACATGGCGACCCTCGATCAACTGTTACGTGATGAGCCCGTGCACCTGGTGTTGCTGTCCTCGGCGGTCAGCTTGCCCTCGGGGGTGGCGATGTCGATCAGCGAACGCCTGGGCGTGGCGCAGTTGCTGGAGCAATACGGCTGCTGGCTGCTGGAGAACGACACCTTCGGCGAGCTGGGTTTCAAGGGGGCGCAAGCGCCCCTGCGGGAGTTGGTGAACCCCGAACGGTTGATCGTGTTTTCTTCGTTCGAGAAGGTCCTGGGCGCGGAAGCCCCCTTTGGCTATCTGCTGTCCCGGCGCATGAGCAGTGAATTGCAGCGTCAGTTTCTGCTGCGTTCATTTCGCTTGTCGTCGATCCGCCAGCGTGCCATTGCGCGCCTGTACCAGAGCGGCCGGATCGACCAGCACTTGCGCGCACTGCGCCAGCAATTGCGCGAGCAGGCGGCCGAAATGGGCCAGCGCCTGGACCAGCACCTGGGAGACCAGGTGACTTACCGCGCGCCCGCCGCCGGGGCGACGTTCTGGCTGGGCTGCACCCGGCCGGTCGACATGCGCCAGGTGTTCCAGCGCCTGCTGACTGAACACGTGGTGATGGCCCCGGGTGAACTGTTCAGTGTCAGCGGCCTGCATCGCCAGCACCTGCGCATCAGCCATACCTTTGAGGGGCAAACCAACTTGGATATTGCCCTGGCTGCATTGAGCGACGCGCTGCGGCAGGCACAGATGGGGTGAATACGTGAATTTTCTCTTGATGCTGTAGGATCGATACCGTCGCGCAGCAGTCGAACACTCAGTAAACTGCGACTTTTCCGATTCCTTCTTTCCGAGGTTCATGCATGACAATCAGTCCTTTTGCGGGCAAGCCGGCGCCAGCCCAGTTGCTGGTGGATATCCCGCGACTGGTCACGGCCTATTACACCGGCCAGCCTGATGCAGCAATCTCCACCCAGCGCGTGGCCTTTGGTACCTCCGGGCACCGGGGCTGCTCGTTCGACTTGAGCTTCAACGAATGGCACGTGCTCGCCATCAGCCAGGCCATCTGCCTGTATCGCGAAGCCCAGGGCATCAACGGCCCGCTGTTTGTCGGCCTGGATACTCATGCACTGTCGACGCCAGCCGGCGCCAGTGCCCTGGAAGTGCTGGCCGCCAATGGCGTGCACGTGATGCTGGCCGAAGGTGATGAATACACACCAACGCCGGCGATTTCCCACGCCATCATCTGCTACAACCGCGGTCGTACCAGCGGCCTGGCCGACGGCATCGTGATCACGCCGTCACACAACCCGCCGCAAAGTGGCGGCTACAAGTACAACCCGCCCAATGGTGGCCCGGCTGATACCCACGTCACCAAGTGGATCGAAGCCAAGGCCAACGAACTGCTGGCGAACAAGCTGGCTGGCGTCAAGCGCATCACCCACGCGCAGGCCCTCAAGGCGGACACCACCCATCGCCATGATTACCTCAATAGCTACGTGGCGGACCTGGTCAATGTGATCGACATGGACGCCATCCGCAGCGCCGGCCTGCGCCTGGGCGTAGACCCGCTGGGCGGAGCAGGGGTGCGCTACTGGTCGGCGATTGCCGAGCATTACCGCCTGAACCTGGACGTGGTGAACACCGAAGTCGATTCGACGTTCCGCTTCATGAGCGTCGACTGGGATGGCCAGATCCGCATGGACCCGTCCTCCAGCTACGCCATGCAAGGCCTGATCGGCCTCAAGGAGCGCTTCGACGTTGCCTTCGCCTGCGACCCGGACCACGACCGCCACGGCATCGTGACCCCGTCCGGCGGCTTGTTGGCGCCCAACAACTACCTCGCGGTGTCGATCGACTACCTGTTCCAGAACCGTCCCGACTGGCGTGCCGACGCGGCCGTGGGCAAGACCGTGGTCAGCAGCGGCCTGATTGACCGCGTGGCGGCCCGCATCGGTCGGCGCCTGTACGAAGTGCCGGTGGGCTTCAAGTGGTTTGCCGATGGGCTGTTCGAGGGTTCGCTGGGCTTTGGCGGTGAAGAAAGCGCTGGTGCCTCGTTCCTGCGCAAGGACGGCACGGTGTGGAGCACCGACAAGGACGGTTTGATCCCGGCGCTGCTGGCGGCAGAAATGACCTCGCGCAAAGGCCAGGACCCGAGCCAGATCTACCGTGGCTTGACGGATGCGCTGGGCGAACCCTTCGCCATTCGCGTCGACGCCAAGGCGACGCCGGCGCAAAAGGCCCTGTTGGGCAAGCTGTCGCCGGAGCAGGTGACCTCCACCGAACTGGCCGGCGAAAGCATCCAGCAGATCCTCAGCCATGCGCCGGGCAACAACCAGGCGATTGGCGGCTTGAAAGTGATGACCGAAAACGGCTGGTTCGCCGCGCGTCCGTCCGGCACCGAGGACATCTACAAGATCTACGCCGAGAGCTTTATCGGCGAAGATCACCTCAAGCAGCTGGTAGAAGAGGCACAAGTGTTGGTTGACGGCGCCATCAGCGAATAACCCGCTATAGGCGCCGGCTCGCCGGTGATAGCGCTCGCAAGACCGCCATCGCCGGCAAGCCACGGCTCAAGCGAGGTCGACTAACACGATCTCGCTGTCTTCAATTGCCGTCACGTGCAACATCTGCTCATCTTCCACGGCAACCCCGTCTCGCGCTTGCGCACGCAAGCCATTGACTTCAATCACGCCCGTCGCCGGCACCAGATACGCCCGACGCCCGTGGTCCAGGCGGTATTGCGCAGTTTCCCCAGCCTTCAGATTGGCCGCTACCAGGCGTGCATCGGCGCGAATGCGCAGGCTTTCGCTGTCTCCGGCCTTGCCGCTGGCCAGCGTGACAAATCCTTCTCGATCACCCTTGGGGAACGGCTTGGCGCCCCACGACGGCGGCAAACCGGCCTCGTTCGGGATAATCCAGATCTGGAAGATCTTGGTGGGTGTCGCTTCCAGGTTGTATTCACTGTGGGCGATCCCGGTGCCGGCACTCATCACCTGAACGTCACCGGCCTCGGTGCGGCCTTTGTTGCCCAGGTTGTCGGCGTGGCTGATGGCACCTTCGCGCACATAAGTGATGATTTCCATGTCACGGTGCGGGTGCTGCGGGAAGCCGGTGCCCGGGGCGATGATGTCGTCGTTCCACACCCGCAGGTTGCCCCAGTGCATGCGTTTTGGATCATGGTATTCAGCAAATGAAAAATGATGATGGGCATCGAGCCAGCCGTGGTGGGCGCCGCCCAAGGTGGTAAAAGGTCGAAGTTCAAGCATGATCGTCTCCTGTTGATGGCGCCTATGATCCAGCAGGGCATAATCGATAAAAAGCGTAAAAAATGCCTGATTCCTATCAGTCGATTAGATTGGTAGCCGGCGCTTGTACTTTCAGTTCATCGCCTAACTGCATGACGGCAAAGCAATTGGTGGAACTGAACGGCAATTCCGGCGACCATGGCGAACTTGTTGAAACTCAGCTCATCGCAGGAGTCCGCGTGCCGCAACACAAGCCTGATCTGCCCCCTGAACTGCGCCCCCTGGCAGAAATGCCCCTGTTGAAACGCCTCGCCGCTCGCCTGTTTGGCCATGGCCTGACCCGATTGCGTGCCCAGCACCGGTTTTCCTGGTTGCACGGCCAGGCCGACGGTTTTCGCAGCGGCCATGAAGCAGGGGTGGAGTACGGCTATCGCGAGGGCAAGGCGGACGGCCTTGAGGAAGGCCGCCAAGTCCTGCTGATCCGCGACTTCCGCCCGGACGAGCACCGCGCGCCGGGCGTGGATGACAGCCTGTTCGACGATTGGCGCCTGCCGCTCACGGCCGATATCAAGAAGCGTATCAAGGCCGACGTTGCCCGACTCCTGCCGGCCCATGCCCAGCCGAGCGTGGCGCAATGGAAGATGATCTTCAGCGATACGCCGTCAACCTCGGTGATTGCCGGCGCCGGCGCGGGCAAATCGACCTCGCTGGTGCTGCGGATTCTGCTGCTCACCCATTACCTGGGCTTTGAACTCAGCTCGATGACCGTCGTGACGTTCACCCGCGAGTCGCGCAAAGACTTCATCAACAAGCTCATGGAAATCCTCAACCTCTGGGGCCAACCCCTTGGTTTTAAAGAAGCCCAGGCCGTGGTGCGCACCTTTCATTCGCGCATCCTGCCGATGGTGCGCAGCCTGCCGGGTTTTGAACGCCTGCAGGCGTTCGAGAACCTCAGCGCGGGTTTCGAAGAGGCTGACAGCAACCCGTTCGACCTGCGTATCGGTGATGCCCAGCGCCAGCAGATGAATGCCTGCTATCACCAGTTGCATGGCCGCCACGCGCGATTTCGCGAGCTGATAACGCCGCTGGCCCGACAAGGCCTGCAACTCAAGGAATTGGAGCGTGACCATCCGGATGTGCAGAAGCGCATGGCGGTGACCGAACTGGCCGCCAAGCGTGATGAAGAGCTCTGTGATGTGATCGAGGACCTGTGGTTCCGTGCCGGCGCGTGGCCGATCAAGGGCATTGAGCCCAGCCGCCAGACCTTCGAAATCAATGGTGCGCAGTTTCACTGCCATGGCTATATCCCGGAGCTGGATGCCTGGGTAGTGCTGGGCTTCGACGCGCGGGAGAACGCGCAGATCAGCCGGCCGAATGCAAAGCTGTCGGTGCGTGCAGAGTGGGCGGTAAAGCGCACCCTATTTCAAGCTTTCTGTCATAAGCCATTGATATGGTTGGATAGTTACGACTCATCCAAGCGTCTTTTGAGTAGTCTCGCCGGTGACGCCAGTGCCGGGCCCGGCTTTGATTACAAGGTCAAGGGTGAGCTGGCCTCGGCACCGTTGCTGGACAGCTTTGTCATGGCCGCGGGGTTTATCGAGAACCTGGGACTCGACGTGCCGACCGCCGTCGGCAACATGACGTTTGCCAAGGACGATCCCGATCGCTTCTTCTTCGAGGCCCTGAGCATTTTCTGGAAAGCCCTGGAAGACCATCTGCTCGATCAATCCCCGCCGATCATGACCTACAACCGGATGTTTTCGCTGTTCGGCGAAAATACCCCGGAAAACCTCAAGCTGCTCAGTGATCCGCTGTTGCGCCCGATGTCGCACCTGATGATCGACGAGTTCCAGGATGTGTCGCCGCAGATCGTCTCGTGGCTCCGCGCCAGCCTGCGCGAGATCCGCAGTCGCGGCCCGGCAATGCATGTCGGGCGGGGGGCGCAACGCTCGTCGTTGTTGTGCGTGGGCGATGACTGGCAGTCGATCTACGGCTGGCGCGGCAGTTCGCCGAAGTACTTCATGGCATTCAACCAGGAGTTCCCGTCGCCGAGTACCACGCGGGTGATGCTGGGTGAGAACTACCGCAGCCATCAGCACATCATTGATGCTGCCGAACACATTGTGCGGGCCGCACCGGCGATCCCTGGCAAGAAAGCCAAGGCGGCTGGCACACCCAAGGCGTTGGTGCCGGTCACCGTACTCGAACGTGACGACGCCGCCTTGGGTCGCAAGCTGCTGGAGCACTATCAGCAGGGCGATTCAGTATTGATGTTGTATCGAAAAAGTAGCGATAAGCTATTGATTCAAGAGCATATTCAGTCTGTAGTTAATGTGGATTCTAGTTTGCCAATCCAGGCGCGCCGGTTGAAACAGCTGACCTATCACAGCGCCAAGGGCCTGCAGGCGGATGCGGTATTCCTGCTTGGGGATTGCCAGCACGTGACCAGCTCGCCCTACAAGAACCAGGTCTATCGGATGGCGGGCCTGGGCAAGGACGGTGACAGCGAGCCCTATGACACCGCGCAAAAGGACGAAGTGCTGCGCCTGGCTTATGTCGGTATTACCCGAGCGGTGAGCCACTGCTATTGGTATGTGGAGAAACCGGAAGGTCCGGCAGTGAATGTGCCGAAGGCCTCGGAGCGGGTGGATGGCAGGAAAGCCTTCTTCGACGACCAACGAACCCTTGTGTAGGGGCCGGCTTGCCGGCGATGCCTACCCAGATTATTGACCCACTGATTGATGGATGGGCTGTCAGGCCCGCAACGACAGCGGCGGCACGAATGACTCGAGTTCATCCTCCACCGCCTCGATGATGCGCTCCACGTCCGCGGCGTTCATCACCGTGGCACACGGGATGCCGGCAATGGCGATCAAGGTTTCGCCGCTGACACGGTCGAACAGGCGGGCGATCATGCTGCCGGGCGCGTCCATGCTCGCCTCGAAGCCCATCGGATGAAAATGCCAGCGCATCAACTGGCAGGCGTTCGGGAACGTCACTTTGTTCATATTGCCCACCTTGTACATTGAGCGCTTCCTTTAGCTCGCGGCAGGGAGCCATGACCTTCACTGGTCGTGGCGTCGGAGAACTTCAAAATAGCATTCGTTCGTAAGCCCAAGGAGACTTTTTTAGCCCCGTTCGGCGGTTGTTTTCGATTCGTTTGATATGGATCACGGCTTACAGGAAATTAGGCAAAAGGCCATTAGTCAGAAGTTGCCACCGTCCATTGAACGCGCCGCCAAAATTCGGCAATCTCCAGGGTTTACCCGCCGCAGAGCCCTTCATGCCCGACCTCAGCCCCGACGATGACAGCCAGTGTTCCCACGCCACGCGTGAACTGGTGCTGCGCCACCACCTGTGCTGGCGACATCGGGACCTGGACGGGGTGATGTCCTATTACCACGCGGATATCCAGTACCACGACTTCTTCCAGAACCGGGTGGTCGGCTATGCCGAGTTGCGTGAGTACCTGCAGGCCAGCATGCCCCGCGAAGCGGACGAGGCGATTGAACACTCCGATCGCATTCGCGCCGATGGCGACACCGCGTTTATCCAGTATCGCATCACGCTGCGGGGCAGCCAGGGGCTGGTGTCGTTTCGGACCAGCGAGGCCATCACGGTGCGGGACGGGTTGATCTGGCGGGTCAATGAATACGCGTCGCTGGTGCATGAACAGCCGACGCAGGCGACGCGACCCACGGTCAGCCGCCTGGGCCTGTCGCCCCAGCAATTGGGGCACATGGCCAATGACCTGCAGCAATACTTCGAGCGCAAGCAACCCTACCTGGACCCGGAGCTGGACCTGCAGCGGGTTGCCAAGGAGTGTGGCTACAGCCGCAATCAGATTTCCTACCTGCTGAACCAGGTGCTGGGGCAAAGCTTCTACCGCTACGTCAACCAGGCGCGGCTCCAGCATTTGCTCGCAGCCCTGGACAGCGCGGTGCCGCCGATCAAGGTCGATGACCTGGCGTTTGCGGCCGGTTTCAATTCGCTGTCGGCGTTCTACAGCGCGTTTCGCCAGCACACCGGCCAATCGCCCAAGGCCTACGTCAAACAAATTTCCCTGCGTGCACGCGCGCAAGACAGCCAATAACGCCGCGCTCTAGGATCCAGCCTATCGAAACGAGGTAGGGGAGCTTGGCATGCCGGCATGGCGCAATATCAGTTTATGGATGGACCAGCTGGACGACCCGCTGACCGCGCGGCCCTCCCTTGAGCATGACCTGGACGTCAATGTCGCCATTATCGGCGCCGGTTACACCGGCCTGTGGACCGCCTATTACCTGAAACGCCAGGCGCCTGAACTGAAAATCGCGATCATCGAGGCGCAAACCGCCGGCTTCGGTGCCTCCGGCCGCAATGGCGGCTGGCTGATGGGCAACCTGCTGGGTGAAGACCGCCTGCTGGCAGGCCTGGCGCCCGAACAACGGCGCGCCTCGTTTGACCTGTTGCACGCCATTCCCGACGAAGTGGCCCAGGTGCTGGCCCATGAAGGCATCGACTGCGACTACCGCAAGGGCGGTGCGTTGTACTGTGCCGCGCGCTACCCCGAGCAGGAAGGCAGCCTGCGCCGCTACCTGGATAAATTGCATGCCCAGGGCCTGACGGAGGCCGACTATCGCTGGCTCGGCCCTCAGCAATTGGCCGAGCAGATTCGCATCGCCAAGCCCTATGGCGGTATTTATGCACCGCATGTCGCCACGATCAACCCGGCCAAGCTGGTGCGCGGCCTTGCGCGGGTAGTGGAGGGCATGGGCGTCGCGATCTACGAAAACAGCCCGGTCACCCACTGGCAGTCCGGCAGCCTGCGCACCGCCAAGGCCAGTGTGCGCGCCGCCTGGGTGGTGCCGGCTGTCGAGGGGTACGCCACGACGTTGCCGCCTCTGGGCCAGTACCAATTGCCGGTACAGAGCCTGATCGTTGCCACCGAGCCGCTGCCTGCCAGCACCTGGGATCAAATCGGCCTGAACCATGGCCAGGCATTTGGTGAGAGCAGCCGCCAGGTCACTTATGGCCAGCGTTCGGCGGACAACCGCCTGGTGTTCGGCGCCCGTGGCGGTTATCAGTTCGCCGGCAAGTTGCGGCACAACTTCGATTTGACCGACAGCGAGGTCGAGCTGCGTCGCTACCTGTTCGGCGAACTCTTCCCACAGCTCAAGAACGTGCGGATCACACACTCCTGGGGCGGCAACCTCGGCATGTCGCGCCGGTTCCGCCCGCACATGCTCTGTGATCACAAGACCGGCATCGCGCTGTCCGGCGGCTATGGCGGGGAGGGCGTCGGTGCGACGAACCTGGGCGGCCGCACCTTGGCCGACTTGATCCTGGGCCGCGACACACCGCTGGTCCAGCAACCCTGGGTGATCCGCGAGCGCGGCCTGGACGCGCTCAAGGCCTGGGAACCGGAACCCTGCCGCTGGCTGGGGTACAACGCGATCATTCGCAGTTTTGTCCATGAAGACCAGGTGTTGGCCAATCCCAACACCGCGCCCTGGCGCCGCAAGCTGGCGACCGGCATGGCCGAGTTCATGGAAGGTTTCATGCACTAAGTCGTTTCACTCACACGGGAAAACCCATGAGCATCACTCAATTCAAAGACACGCTGAATGCCCACTTGCCCGACGCCTCACCGGTGGCCGTGCCGTTGGGCGAGCCCATCGCCGTGGCCTCGACCCTGAGCGTGGAGCGCAACGACGGCGTCGAAACCGGCATCTGGGCGTGTACGCCGGGCCGCTGGCGTCGGCAGATCAAATCCCAGGAGTTTTGCCACTTTATCCAGGGCCGCTGCACCTTCACCCCGGACGACGGAGAAATCATTCACATAGAAGCCGGCGACGCACTGATGTTGCCAGCCAACAGCACCGGTATCTGGGATATCCAGGAAACCGTGCGCAAGACCTACGTATTGATTCTGTAACGCTTTGATCCTTGATCGCCTGCCATAAAAACAGCCCTAAAACCGCCAGGAAATCGAACCATGAAAGCCATTGCCCTGTTGCCCTTGATGTTGGTGGCCTCTATCAGCCAGGCCGCCGAGACGGTGAAAATCTACAACTGGTCGGACTACATCGCGCCGGACACCACCAAGAACTTCCAGAAAGAAACCGGCATCGGTTTTACCTACGACGTCTACGACAGCAACGAGACCCTGGATGGCAAGTTGATGACCGGTAAATCCGGCTACGACGTGGTGTTTCCGTCCAACCACTTCATGGCCCGCCAGATCCAGGGCGGCGCGCTGAAGAAGCTCGACAAGAGCCAGTTGCCGAACTGGAAGAACCTCAACCCGGTGCTGCTCAAGGCTCTGGAAAACAACGACCCGGGCAATGCCCACGGCTTCCCGTACCTGTGGGGCAGTACCGGCATCGGCTACAACATCGACAAGGTCAAGGCGGTGCTGGGCGATAACGCGCCAGTGGATTCCTGGGACTTGATCTTCAAGCCCGAGAACATGGCCAAGTTGCAGAAGTGCGGAGTGGCGATCCTCGATAACGGCCCGGAATTGTTGCCCGCCGCGCTGAATTACCTGGGCTTGCCGCACCATAGCAAGAAGGCCGAAGACTACAAGAAGGCCGAAGACCTGCTGATGAAAGTGCGGCCTTACGTGGCGTACTTCCACTCCTCGAAATACACCGCTGACCTGGCCAATGGCGATATCTGCGTGGCCGTCGGTTTCTCCGGCGACATCCTGCAAGCCGAAAGCCGCGCCAAGGAAGCCAAGAACGGCGTGAACATCGGCTACAACATTCCCAAGGAAGGCGCCGCCATCTGGTTCGACATGGTCGCGATGCCCGCCGATGCACCCGACGAAAAAGCCGGCTATGCGTTCATGAACTACCTGTTGCGCCCGGAAGTGATGGCCAGCATCACCAACTACGTGCACTACGCCAACGGCAACCAGGCGGCCGACAGCCTGGTGGACCCGGCGATCAAGGCCGACACCAAGGTCTACCCGAGCCCCGAGATGATGGGCAAGCTGTTCGCGCTGGAAGCCATGCCGCTGAACATCGACCGGATTCGGACGCGGGTGTGGAACACCATTCGTACCGGGCGCTGAAAAATTGGCGGTGGAGTGGCTACTGCGGCAAGCCTGTTTAGTGTGGTGAACCGGGTTGTTGTGGCGAGCGGGTTTATTGTGGCGAGCGGGCTTGCCCCGCGTTGGGCTGCGCAGCAGCCCCAAAACCAGCCTCAGAGGAGTACCTGATACACCGCATGCTCACTGAATGGGGCTGCTT